>SXUH01000026.1 GCA_005791855.1 Bdellovibrionales bacterium | reverse complement strand
GGTCACGCCCTTGGTGTTCACCGGGAGGTCGCCCAGGGACGCCTGCCAGCGCTTGATGTCCGTGCGGGTGGGCGGCTGCTTCTTGAAGTCGATGAAGTTAACGTTGATGTGGTTCTTCTCGAGGTAGGTCCGGGCCTTCTTGACCGTATCGCAGTTGGGGATCCCGTAGAGCTGGTACATGGTGAACTCCTGAGGTTCGAGGCTTGGGTTCGAAGACCTTACGAGTACTGGGCGACGGTCTTCAGGATGGTGTCGAGTTCCACCGGCTTGCTGAGGAACGCGGTGATGTTGAAGTTCTTCATCTTCTCTTTGGCGTTGGCCTCGGCGGACATGACGACGGTCGGGATGGTCGCCCAGCTGGCGTTCTTGAGTTGTTCTGTTCTGAAGGAGTAGCCGTCCATCACCGGCATCATGAGATCGATCAGGATGAGGTCCGGGGATCCCTGACTCTGAAGGTACTTCAATCCCTCCAGGCCATTCACCGCCGATGCCACGGTGTAGCCTTCACTTTCGAGGAGCTCAACCAGGAGCTCCCGGATGGAGGTGTCGTCTTCAACAACTAGTATCTTCTTGGTCATTTTAAGTTTTTAGCCTTCTTAATTAAAAATTGGAGGAACTCGATTCCCCAATTATCCTCTACCTGTCCTCGAATCCTAAGACTTATTTCTTAAAAAGTAGCTTCGATTAATCTTGAGCTATTTTACTATGATAATCAAGCAATATAAAGTCGTAGGCCTTGTCTTTTGGATGCTTTGCCTTCCATTTCTGGTAATCGGCCCTTCTGGAAAGTGACCTGAAGCTCTGTGCAGAAGGAGAAATCAGAAGTATTTTCTCCAGCGAATCTGATTCTGGAAAAAGTTTCGTGAACCATTTCTCAACTTGCCGCGAAATAAAATAAACACGTTTAATTTTCTTATTCTTTAGGATTCGCAGTAGATCTTTATTCCATTCTATATTTAGAAGATCCGCATCAGAAGCGCTGCCGTTTCGTCGCTCGCAAGACCGGATCACATCACCAAGGCCGATTCCTTTTTCTTCGAGGAGGCCCACGATGTCATCCTTGGACTTCAGAGTTCTGTTAAACCGATCTCCGATCAACCTCCAGAGTAGGTTCTTCTCACCACCGAAAAAAAAGTTAAACTCGTGGGCTTTGATCTCTCCGCTTCGCTCGGGGTTGGTGAATTTTCCGATGGGAAAACTTCCTATAATCATACTCTTAGCATTCTTGGGGATGAATTCTCCGTAGGGATGGAACTCGCGGATGGCCATGCTAGAGCGGAAGATCCAGGACAAAGGTCGATCCCTCCCCGACCTTGCTTTGAACGTAAAGATTGCCTTTATGTTGGAGGGCGATTTCCCGAGAGATGTAGAGTCCGAGTCCAAGACCACTGATCTCTCTTCCAACCTGGGCCCGTTCGAATCTCTTGAAAATTCTCTCAATGTCCTGGGGAGCGATTCCCCGACCCTGATCTTGGACCACTAAAGAAACCTTATGAGGTGAGACCCGGGTTTCGATGTAAATTGGTTTGCCTTCCCCGTACTTCATCGCATTGCTCAACATGTTAACTACGATCTGCTCAATGCGATGCAGATCAGCGGAGATCCTTATGTCAGGGGTCAATTTCAAGGTAATCTTACAGCCGGCCGCTTCAATTTGCGGCAAAAACCTCTGAACCACTTCTTTAATAAAAGCCGAGAACTCGAACTCTTCCTTATTGATGGTGAGCCTCTCTACCCGGATCCGGGTGATGTCGAGCATGTCGTCGATGAGACGGTTGATGCGCTTGAGCTGCCGCTCGTCCGCCTCGAGCACCGACTGGAGCTTCTGGGGCGTCACCGGATTCGTATCGTTCTTCGCCAGCTGTTTCTTGAGCATCTGGTTCTGCAGGGCGAGGCTCGTGAGCGGGGTCTTGAGCTCGTGGGAGGCGATGGAAAGGAACTCGTCCCGCGCCCGGATGGCCTCCTGGGAATAGGCGTACAAGAGTGAGTTCTCCAGAGTGACGGACGTGCGGTAGGCGAGCTCCTCCACCAGCCACTTGGTGCGGTCATCGAAGACGTGGGACGACCCTTTGACGGTGAAGAAGGAAAGGGTCCCGAGGAGGTTCTCCCGGCCCTTGAGCCTCGCGACGATCATGGACTGGAGGTTCAGCTGGTTGACTTCGTCGTAGTAGCCGAAGCCGTACTTCTCCTTCAGGAGCTGGATGACGGGCTCCACTTCCTGGTAGCAGACGGTCTTCCCGGTGACGAGGGTGGTAAAGAGCGGGTGGTCCAGGGTGTAGCGATGGGGATGGTTCTGGTGGACCTGGGCGAGCTTCTCCCGCAAGAGGACATCGGGGTGGACCACCACGATTCGGACGATGCTCCCGTCGGGCCTGAGCTGGTCGACGAAGCAGCCGTCGCAGAAGTACTGGGCGGCGGCCTCGCTCATCTTCTGCAGGTTGATCTTAAAGTCGAAGGACGCCGAGAGGGTCTCCGTGGCCCGGGACAGGAACTCCTGATCCAGGGCGGCCGTCTTCCGTTCGGTGATGTCCATGGCGGTTCCTATCATGAGGGCTGGCTGGCCAAGGGAATCGAAGAAGGTGGTCCCGGAGCCCTGGACCCACCGCACCTTCCCGTCTCTTCGGACGATCCGGTGCTCGACGAGGTAGCTCGTCTTCTCCTGCTGGGACTTGTTGATCACGGTCCACATGTGCTCCCGGTCCTCCGGGTGCTGGCCCTTGGTGTAGTCCTCCAGGCGTCCCGAGAAGGTCCCCGGCTCGTACCCGTAGATCTCCTCCAGGGTCTCGTCCCAGTAGACGTGATCGGTCCCCGGCTTCCACTCCCAGATTCCGATCTTCCCCACCTTCACGGCGATGCTCAGCCGGTCGGAGATGAGCCGGAGCTTTTCCTTCGAGGTCTGGCTCTCGGAGATGGAGCGGACGAGGGTGGCTTCCTTTTCCTTCACCTCGGTGACGTCCTTGAGGATGATGGCCAGCTCCATCACCGTCCCCTGTTCGTCTTTGAGCGGCGAGAGCCAGGCTTCGATCCACCTCGCCCGCCCCACCTTCCCGAGCTTCGCCGGGTCCAGGTAGAACGCCGGCACCTCGACGAACTCTCCCCCGTAGGCCCGGACGAGGTAGTCGTAGAGGCCGGTCTCCTTGCTGCTGGGATCGGTGAGGACGTTGTAGCCCTCGAGCTCGTCCCGGGTGGTCTGGAACAGGTCCACCCACGCCTGGTTCACCTCGACGGGGTTGCCCTCGAGGTCGTAGACCTCCATGGGCAGGTTGAACTGCTCGAAGAAATTCTTGAATCTCTCAGGAGGGATCGCGTTCGCCATGCTGGTTATCGACAGGTACCGAAGTGCTCTTTCCCGAGAGTCCGAAGTCTCGCGCGCGTGAGGGTCTTGCTTTCCTTCACCAAGGTCAGGTTGAGCTTCGAGGTTTCGAAGACCAGCGGCGAGGGGCCGGCTTCGACGTCCAGGTGGTAGGCGACCCGCACCTTCTTCTGGTTGAGGTAGTACCGGCCGTCGACGCAGCGGAGGTTGATCAGTTGGTTTCTGAACTTGCAGGTGAGCTTCTGCGGACCGTCGGTGATGCCGTACACTTTACACTTCTTCGCCGGGGCGGCCAGGGTAGGATCGACCGAAGACAAGAGAATGAAAAATGATAAGATCTTAAGCATTG
Source organism: Bdellovibrionales bacterium (assembly GCA_005791855.1). Taxonomy (GTDB): domain Bacteria; phylum Bdellovibrionota; class Bacteriovoracia; order Bacteriovoracales; family Bacteriovoracaceae; genus Peredibacter. Next base: position 329 of record SXUH01000026.1, on the reverse strand, counting down.
GCCCCTCTGGTATCTCCTCTAACTTAAGCATAAAAGATGCCATTGTTCCATGGATGATTAAGTGAATATACGTCGCCTCGTGTTATTTTTTCACACCTTCTGCCCCTCCCCTAAAATTAAGGCATAATCCTGGGCCATGAAAGCCCTCTTACTCCTCGCCATCTTCCTCCCTATTACCGCGTATTCTCAAGCGAAGAAGCTTCCGGTTCGCTATACCGAGTTAGTTCCGTATGTTCAGGCGGCCCCGGACCAGGGAGAGACCAACACCTGCTGGTTCATGGCCTCCACCGGAGCGCTCGAGCTCCTGCTTAATAAGAAACACAAGATCC
>SXUH01000207.1 GCA_005791855.1 Bdellovibrionales bacterium | reverse complement strand
GTTGCGAACATGATCAAGGCCGCCTTCGGTGAGCCGCTCGACTTCAGGACCCAGGACGACATCCGGATCCAGGGGCACGCGATCGAACTCCGGATCTGCGCCGAGGACCCGATCACCATGCTGCCGGCCCCGGGGAAGATCGTCGGCTTCGAGACCACGTTCCCCCAGGGGATCCGGTTCGACCACTGCATCTACCCGAAGTTCACCATCACGCCGGACTTCGATCCGATGATCGGAAAGCTCATCGCCAAGGGCTTCAACCGGGCCGTGGCCCTCCGGAAGGTGAAGAACGCCCTCGATGGCCTCGTCATCGACGGCATCAAGACCAACATCGCGCTCCACCGGGTGATCCTCAGCGAGGAGAGCTTCGTGCAGGGGAAGTACTCCACGGCCTACATTGGAAAGATCAAGCCGCAGGAGAAGGTGACGTCCAAGGAAGACCTCCGGGCCTTCATGGTGAAGGTCGCCTCCATCGAGATGAACAACGTCGGGGGTGAAGCGTGAGATACTATTTCATGAACCAGGAGATGGAGGAATTCTCCCTCGACGTCGAACTGCAGCCGGGGAAGGTCCTCGAGTTCACGGCGGAGGGGAAGAAAACCAAGCTCCACGTCAAGCAGGTCGCCGGGAAGAAGTACTACTCCTTCGACGGCGTGGCCTGGAAGAAGCTCGCGGCCCTCGGGATGAACGAGGTCCTCGTGTCGCACTCGGAAGTGTTCAAGGTCTACAGAGGCTTCAAGCCCTCCGGCCTCAACAAAGGGGGCGCCGGAGCTCTGCTCACGCAGATGCCGGGGAAGGTCGTGAAGCTCCTCAAGAAGGAAGGGGAGTCGGTCACCAAGGGTGAGACGGTCCTGATCCTCGAGGCCATGAAGATGGAGAACGAGATCAAGGCGGGCGCCGACGGGGTCATCAAGACCGTCAACGTCAAAGAGGGCCAGGCGCTGGAAGCCGGCTTCCTGATGATGGAGATCGAGTAGCTAGCGCTGGACCTTTTCCACTAGGAGCTTGAGGAGGACCACGGGGATCCGGGCCTTCGCGTACTGCGTGAAGGGGAGGTTCACGACCATCTCCCCGTGGTCCACGCCGTCGAGTCTCACGAAGTCGGTGCCGGGGAGCTTCGAGCTCTCGAAGGGGACCATGCCGTCGCTCTGGTCGTAGGGGCCGGGGTGGAGGACTCGGGAAGCGCAGCCCTTGAAGAGGTGCCGGATGCAACCGAACTCCATCAGGTCCACGGCCGGCTGGAACACGCTGTGGGAGCCGTTCGCGGTCCCGGCGATGGTGATGGCCGGGATCTCCCGGAGGAGGTCCTGGATCCGGGAGTGGTTCCGGTCCATGGTCTGGATGCGGTTCTTCTTACTTAGGTACGAGATGGTCTCCGGACTGGTGTTCACGAAGGGGAGGATCGGGCGGAGCCAGGCCTCGACGGAGTAGGGGTTGGACTGGTAGACGTCGGCGACCGGGGAACCGTAGAAGGGAGACTGGAGGAAGAGGATCCCGGCGACGACCGCGGTGTCTTCGGAGGAAGCCGCGATCAGCTGGTCGAGGAGGGCGAGGCCTCCGAGGGAGTGGGTGATGAACACGGCCCTGCGGCCCTGGGCCCGGACTCGTTCCAGGGACTTCCGGATCTTCCCGATCGTGATCGCCACCGAGTAGGAAGACGGGAGGATCTTCTCCACGCGCAGACCAAGGTTCCTGAGGGAAGCGACCTGGGCGCTGAAGTAGTCACTCGTGAGGAGGGAGAAGTCCCACGGGGCCGCGCGGTCGGCCCAGGTCAGGGATTCGGAGAGGATCCCCGGGACGAAGACGATCTCCTTGTCCCCGAGGTAGGCGAGGTCCCGGGCGCTGAAGGCCTTCCGGGTTTCGTAGAGCTCGGTGAACCGCTCCGAGAGGTCCCGGGCAACGGCGGAAACGGAGAGTGTGAGACACAGGAGAAGGAGGAGGGTTTTCATGGAGGAAGTTTAGCATGAAAACTGGGGGCGGCCTCGGATAAGAAAAATTTACAACCGGGCCGTCACCGAAATTCCACGGTGATGGAATCGAGGAGGCCCTGCCAGTTGTCTTCGACAAGGCCGTACTCGAACTTCATGTAGGCCGCGTGGGGCTGGTTCCAGAGGGGGTAGTCTCGGTCCGTGATTTCCACGGTGTACTGGTCCCGCCAGAAGTGGAGCGAGTCGAAGAAGTTGAAGCCCCCCTTGAGGTCGCCCCAGGACAGGTTCATGCTGCCGTAGAGGATGGCGATCAGCGGGAGGCTCGCGCGGTACTTCTGCTCGGGTTTCAGGAGCTTCTGCTGGGTGAGCCGTTCGAAGTCCCTGAGCTCGGCTTCGCTGGAGAATTCCCGCGGGAGCCGGCCGATGAGCTTGCGGATCCAGCAGAGCTGGTTCCGGGCCTCGAGGTCGTCCTGGTGGGCGTAGGTGAGGAACCCCCGCGCGTGGTAGAAGACCCCCGTGTAGGTGAGGGCCCCGCAGTGCCGGAACTCCGGGTCCGTCGTCGCCATCTTGGAGAGCGGGCTCACGAACCAGGAGCAGAGCGAGAGGAGGAGGAGGACGGTGACGATCCACTTCGGCTTCGCCGCAGGCCTCAGGAGCCAGAGCGGGAGCCCGAGGAAGAGGAAGGTCCAGAGGGTGAAGAAGAAGGTGAAGATGAACGGGTGCGGCCAGAGGAAGACGGACATGTCGAGGTAGCGCCACACGGGGACCGCCAACAAAAGGAGGAAGACGGCGAAGAAGCTTTTCAAGCGGGGCATACCACTCCGATTTACCTGCCCGGGGCAAAATATTCCGGGGCCTATTGACTCAACTTAAGTAGGATATGCTAAAATGACCAGGAGAGGGATAACTAATGCCAGACCAGCATGGAAAAAAGATTATCTTATCGACGAACCTAAAAGCATTTTTCTTCGAAGGCCTCACCGACCTCAACCAGAAATCCCTGTGCCCCGTTCCCGAATCCGTCATCTTCTACTCGAGCGACGTCCTCGATAAGTTCGCGCTCTCCCAGGACTTCTTCGACGTCTCCCAGGGCAAGGTCCGGGAGAAGGTCCTGGGCCTGAAGCTCCTCGAGGCCACCCAGATGAACCGGGAGGAGCAGAAGCGCGTCTACAAGGAAGTCGCGGACATGTCGCTCCTGGTCTGCGGCTACTTCTCCGAGTCGGTGAACAAGAAGATCGTCGACACCCACTACTACTCCCAGCTCGGGAAGATGGCCTACGGCCACCTCAACAGCGTCAGTCCGTCCTTCCTCGACATCCCGTCCTTCTACAGCATGGTCGCGACGTGCTTCGAATCCATGACCACGCTGATGATGATCCTCGCGACGAAGAACCGCACGGGGGCCCCGGGGAACCTGGTCTTCGACAGGATCCTCCGGGACGAGGACGTCTCCGAGAAGGAGATGCTGGTGGGCGGGGTCCTTCCCACGCCCAGCAACCGGGTTTCCTAGGAGAGCCGGCCCGCCTGGACGATGTTCCACTTCCGCGAGAAGAACTTCTTCAGGAACGCCTGGAACTCGGCGTAGTTGGCTTCCCGGATGAGCTGGTTGTTCCGGTGCGGGAAGTCCAGGCCCAGGCCATGGAGGACGGGGATCGAGTAGAACTGGGCGTAGTCCTCGTTGGTCTGGACGCCGAGGAGGGTCTGCCCGTCGATCATGGTCTTGATCCGCTCGAACTCTTCCTTCTTGATACCGTTGGTCCGGAGCCCCTCGAGGATACCCATGATGGCGGCGATGGCACTCTTCGTCTTGTCGTGTCCCGAGCCGATGTAGATCCCCCAGCAGCCGGCCTCGAGGGCCGAGACGTGGATCGGCGAGACGGAGTAGCAGAGCCCTTGCCGGTCCCGGACCTCGACGAAGAGGTCCGAGCTCTGGCCCGAGAGGTGGGCCGTGATCATCTTCAGGTAGAGGTCTTCCTTGTGGGTGATGGCGAAGGCCGGGACACCGATCACGATCTGGGTCTGCTCGCGCTTGAACTCGAGGTTCTCCTTCTTGCCGGAGAGGGCCTTGGGCTTTGAGAGTTTCTTCTTCGCGGGCCTGCGCGGGCCCACGGGCTTCAGGGCTTCGAGGAGGGCGTTGTAGACGACGGCGAAGTCCTGGTCCCCGCAGTAGGTGAGGACCAGCTCGGAGCTCCCGAGGTGGGAGCGGTGGAGCTTCTGCAGGGCCGCGGGGGTGAAGGTCTTGAGGGTAGCCGAGGTCCCGGCCAGGTCGAGGGCGTACGGGTGCTGGTTGAACACCAGACGGTAGAACGCCTTGAAGGCCTGCTTCGTCGGATCCTCCTTCTGGTTCTCCAGGGCGCGGACGATGACCTTCCGTTCGTGCTCGAAGAACTTCTTCGGGATCTCCGGGCTCAGGAGGGTGCCGAAGAAGTGCTGCGAGAGCCGGTCGAAGTCCTTGGTCTG
>SXUH01000206.1 GCA_005791855.1 Bdellovibrionales bacterium | reverse complement strand
GCAGAAGCGATCGAAGCGACCCTCCTTCCCACAGCCGTAGGGAAACGCGAGGCGATCGTCGGTCCGGAGCCGTTGCATCCCGAGCGTGAGGACTCCGAACCAACGGGCCCCGAGCTCCCGGGTGTACCGCAAGCTGCCGGTGAGAGCTCCGAAGACCACGGGTCTTTGCCACCGTTGGCCGTTCAGGTTCAGGTTCGGATCCACGGGCGCGGGAAGCCGGTCCCCGAGGAGGCTCAACCCCGGGGTCGACGGCTGGGACCTGCGGGACCATTCCACCTCGGCCGCGAGGCTCGAATTCTTCGGTAACTCGAAGGCCACCGCCCCCGCGAGGAGTGACCGCTCCCCTCTCGCATCCCGGATGAGTGGGTCGATGTTTTCCCGGGCCAGGTTGAGCCTCGCCTGGATCCGGGAGCCGAGCTTCCGGTTCGAGTCGAGGGCCAGGGTGAGGTTCGAGCGTTCACTCGCCTCGAGGCTCAGGGAATTGAAGGTGCCGTCGACGGGTCTCTTCACCACGAAGTTCACGAGGCCAGCGGGTGTCGCCTCTCCGGAGTTCACGTGAGACGCTCCCTTGATGACCTCGATCCTCTCCTTATTCTCCAGCGGGATCGAGGTCTCTCCGCTGATGGGGAGACCCTCCCGTTGGAAGGAAGACCGCGGACTGAGGTCGAAGCCCCGGACGCGGATGCCGTCCCAGTAGCCGGTGGAGTTGTAGCTGTCCGTGACCGCCGCGTCCACCCTCGAGAGTTCCGCGAGGCGCTTCACCTTGTTCCTCGAGAGCCGCTCCTTACCGTGGAGGGACAGGGAGAGCGGGAGGTCCTCCGAAGGGAGCTCGAGTCCCGGAAGTTCGGACTGGTCCTTCGCCTCCACGGCGATGGCGTCGAGCTCGAGCTGCGTCTGGGCCCGGGCCAGAGAAAAGAGAAAGAGAAAGACCACGCAGAGATTCTTTGCAAGCGACATGGGTCGTCCTTGGAGGAAGTTGACGTCGAATCCTAGTTCTTGAGAAACTTCTACGAGGTGGGTTTACGGGTCTTCATGTGAACTCCTTACGCCAGCATTACCTGGATCAAGTTAAGTGGTCGCCCGATGGATCGGGCCTCTCAGATGCTTAGAGCAACTCCCACGTGGGTATACGCTATAGAAGAGGACTCAAATGCGCAAGATAAACTTCTCGAAGAGCCGCGCTTCGAAGGCCCGGCACTCTTGGATGAGAGCGGGATCGATCCGGAGGTCTCCGAGCTCCGCTTCCATGCTCCGGAGGTGCTGGGCTTCGTCCTGGATGATCTGTTCCACCGAGAGAGGCTTCCGGAGTTTTCGAAGCCGGGCCTCGAGGGCGGGGTAGAGGGCCTCCGCCCGCTTCTCGATCACGTAGGTCATGAGGACGTACGGCGCCCGCGGCTGCGGCCTTGGGCCCTGGGCCCGGAGCTTCCGCAGGATGAAGACCTCGAGGCGGGTCAGGTAAGATCTGGTGAAGTGATCCACGGTTGCGTCCGCGCCGAGGCCCTCGGCGTCTTTCTTCAGCTGGTGGGCGTGCCGGGCTTCATCGGTGAGGTGTTCGAGGAACTCCGCGTCCGTGATCCCCTGCACCCGCTTGAACTTTAGGAGCTTGGCGTGCCCCTGCTTCTCCAGGTGGGCGAGGCTTAAGAAGAGCTTCCCCGTTGAGCTCCGAGTGGAGAGGATGGCATCGAGGCGCAGACCCAGGTCTCTCAAAACTGACTCCGGATGAAGGTTTCGATGGAGGAGTAGGTCCGGTCGACCTCGGCGGCGCCGAAGCTATACGGCGGGAGGACGTAGAGCGTGTTCCCGAGCGGGCGGAGGAGGATGCCTCGGTCCATGAAGAATTTTTGCATGGCGAGCCCGAGGTCACTCAGGTACCCGCTCCGCTCTGTTTCGAAGTCGACGGCGAGGATGGTTCCGAGGCTCCGGACGTCCCGGATGGGTGCCACCAGAGTCCGCAGGTGTGAAGAAAAATCTCGGTGCATCCGCTCGAGCCACCGGATCTTCTCCTTGCAGTCTTCCCGGAGGAGGAGCTCGAGGCTCGCGAGGGCGGCGCTGCAACTGAGGGCGTTCCCGGTGAAGGAGTGGCCGTGGAAGAGGGTCTTGTTCCGATCCTCATCCTGGAAGGCCCGGTAGATCGCCTCGGTCGAGAGGGTGAGGCCCAGGGGAAGGACGCCTCCGGTGAGGCCCTTGGAAAGGCAGACGATGTCGGGCTGGTGCTCGAGGTGGAAGGAGGCGAACAGCTCTCCCGTGCGGCCGAACCCGGTCATGACCTCATCGGCGATGAGGAGGATCCCGGCCTTCTTGGCGAGAGCGAGGGACTGGTCCAGGAGCTCCGGGCCGTGGAAGCGCATCCCTCCGGCCCCCTGGACCAGGGGCTCGTAGATGAGCCCCGCGACCTCTTCCGGGTACCGGCTCAGGACTTCGACGAGCTCTTCGGGATTCTCCGGAGCGACGAACTCCACTTCGAAGAGGAAGGGCCAGAACGGCCTGGAGAAGACGCTCCGCTCGGCGATGGACATGGCGCCGAAGGTGTCTCCGTGGTAGGAATTCTTGAAGGCGACGATCTTCTTCCTCTCGCTCCCCTGGTTCGACCAGTACTGGAAGCACATCTTGAGCGCGACCTCCACACTCGTCGAGCCGTTGTCCGAGAAGAACGCCTTCGAGTAGCGCCCGCCGAAGAGGCCAAGGATCCGCTCGGCGAGGCAGACGGCGTCCGGATGGGTGAAGCCCGCGAACATGACCTGCTGGAGGTCCGCCATGGTCCGGGAGATGCGCTCGAGGATCGCGGGGTGCGAGTGCCCGTGGAGGTTCACCCACCAGGAGGAGATGGCGTCCAGGACCCGGGTGCCATCATCCAGGTAGAAGTAGTTCCCCTCCGCTCGCTTGATGACCGGGAACTCCGGACTCCGGAAGTGCTGGGTGTAGGGGTGCCAGATGGCCGCCGCGTCTCTTTGGCTGTAGTTCATGGAGCTTCTCTCTTAGTTTCACCGCGTACCTCCGAACCTCTCGGGGGGAGAGGTGCGCCTCCTGGGAGATCTCCAGGAGGCACGGGAGTCCGGTTCTGGTTTCGATGATGTCTCTGGTCTCGAGGTTGGCCTGGCCGTTGAACACCAGCCCCAGGATCTCGAGCCCCCGGCGCCGGAGCTCGGCGACGGTGAGGAGGGTGTGGTTGATGCTCCCGAGGTAGTAGCTCGAGACCACGACGACCGACGCCGCGTAGGCCGCGGCGACGTCGATGATGTCCTCCGACGTATTGAGCGGGACGAGGACGCCGCCCGCGCCCTCGATGACCACGTCCTCGTCGATGGGCCGGCAGATCTCTCCGAGCCTAAGGCCCACGCCCCTCCTCTTCGCAGCGGCGTGGGGGCTCATGGGGAGGTCGAGTTCGACCGCGGAGGGAAGGATCCGGCATCCCGGAGAGAGCTCGGCGACGATCGAAGAATCCGTGCGGTGGAGGTCGCCGCACTGGACGGGCTTCCAGTAGGAAAAGCCGGTCGTTTCGACGAAGACCGCGCTCACCAGGGTCTTCCCGACTCCGGTGCCGATGCCGGTGATGAAGAAGACCTCAGCCACGGGGGACCTCGAGGGTCGCGAGGAGGCTTTCGATCTCCGCTTCGGTGTTGAAGGAATGGAGGATGATCCGGATCCGCTCGCTCCCCTTCCGCACCGTCGGAGAGAAGATGGGGAAGACGTTGAACCCGGAGCTCCGGAGCCGGGCCGCGAGCTCGAGGGTCCGCTCCCGGGACGAGGTGGGCCAGGAGACGATGGGGCTTTCGAGGTCGAGCTTGGTCTTCCGGGAAAAAGAAGAGATGTTCTCCCGCAGCTTCACCCGATCCAGCTCGGACTGCGCGAGCTTGTCGAGGGCCGCGTTGACCATGAGGAGCGTCGGGAACGACACCCCGGTGGTGTAGATGAAGGTCGGGCAGAAGTTCGCGAGGTACCTCGCGAGGACCGCCGATCCGAGGACCGCCGCGCCCTCTGCGCCGAGGGCCTTCCCGAAGGTGATGACCCGCGCGAGTACTCTCTTTCCTAATCCGAGCTCGCTCACGAGCCCGAGGCCATCTTCCCCGATGACCCCCACTCCGTGGGCTTCGTCCACGATGACCTCGGCTCCGAAGTCTTCGGCGAGCCGGACGATCCCTTCCAAGGGTCCGAGGTCCCCGTCCATGGAATAGACGGATTCGACGACGACGAAGCACTTCTTCCCCTGGTGCCTCTGGAGCCGGCCCCGGAGATGGTCCAGGTCGTTGTGCCGGAAGAAATAGGTCTCCCCCTTCGAGGCCCTGGCCCCTTCCTTGAGGGACGCGTGGCAGAGCTCATCTAAGAGGAGGACACTCCCCTCTGCCCCGAGGCATTGGAGGAGGCCCAGGTTCAATAGGTACCCGGAGGAAAAGAGCAGGGCCCTCTGGGCCCCGAAGGTCCGGGCCAGCCGGTCTTCAGTTTCCTGGTGGAGCTGGTGGTTTCCGGAAAGGAGCCTCGAGCCCGTGGAACCCAGCTGGGTGAGAGCGAGGACCTGCCGCTTGAACTCCTCCAGGAGGGCCTCGGAGCGCGCGAACCCCAGGTAGTCGTTGGAGGAGAAGTCGATCCCCCCAGAGACGTTGAGGGACCGGAGGTAGTCCCGCCGTCCCTTGGACTCCAGTCTTTCGCTCGCGAAGGCTTCAAACATACTCGGTGGCCGACGGAAGGCCCAGCTTCACCAGGCCCAGGGTGGAGAACATTCTTTCGTCCACGTCCGCCTCCGGGTTGGGCGTGGTCAGGAGCTTCTCGCCGGAGAAGATGGAGTTCGCGCCCGCCAGGAAACACAGCGCCTGTTCGGCCAAGCTGCGCCCGAGCCTCCCCGCGGAGAGCCGGATGAAGGACTTCGGCATGAGGATCCGGGCCGTGGCGATCGCCCGGACCAGGTCTTCGGTCTCCACCGTCTCCCGGTCCCCCAGGGGAGTCCCCTTCACCGGCACCAGAGTATTGATCGGAACGGATTCCGGGTGCGGGCGCAGGCGGCTCAGCGTCTGGAGCATCAGGAGCCGGTCGTCCACGCTCTCCCCGAGGCCAAGGATCCCGCCGCTGCACACGGAGATGCCCGCGCGCCGGACGTTGTCGATGGTTCCGAGCCGGTCGTCGAACGTCCTCGTCTTGATGACCTCGTTGTAGAACGCGGGGCTCGTGTCGATGTTATGGTTGTAGGCCGAGAGGCCCGCGTCCTTGAGGCGGGCCGCCTGGGCTTCCGTGAGCATGCCGAGGGTGCAGCACACCTGGACTCCTTCCGCGCTCACCGCTCGGACGATGTCCACCACCGCGTCGAAGTCCCGGCCGTCCCGGACCTCCCGCCAGGCCGCTCCGAGGCAGACCCGGGAAGCGCCCTTCGCCTTGGCCTCGCGGCTTAGCCGGAGGACCTCGTCCTTGTCCATCAGGGGATGCTTCTTGATGTCCGTGTGGTACCTCGCGGCCTGGGGACAGTACCCGCAGTCTTCGGGGCAGCCCCCGGTCTTGATGGAGATGAGGCTGCTGACCTGCACCTCCCCGGGGGTGAAGTTCTGCGCGTGCACGTCCTGGGCGAGCCTCACGAGCTCGAGGAAGGGCCGGTGGTAGAGGTCTCTGATCTCGTCGAGGGACCAGTCGTGGCGTTGGTTTTTCATGGAACCAGGATCCGCGGTCCGGGACGGCTCCGGAAGCAAAGTTCTTCGGAAAATAGTTCACGGCCTAAACTATTTACGATATGAACCAACTATGAAAATCACTTCCTTCACCGAACAGAGCCCGATCTTCTCCATCTACAGCAGCTACCACGCCCTCGGGGAATTCTACTCCCGGAACCTCCGCGCCCTGAACGTGAACTTCGTCCAGGCCCTCATCGTCCTGACCCTCTACTTCGAGGGGAAGAGCCGGATCACGCCGAAGGCCCTGGTCACCCACCTCGGGATCTCGAAGTCCAGCATCAGCCAGGCCCTCTCCGTCCTGGAGGACCTCGGCTGGGTGAAGCGCACGATGGACGAGGCGGACGCGCGGTCCCTCTTCATCCTCCTCACGCCGGAGGGCAAGCGGCACGCCAGCGGCCTGATCAAGGTCTTCGACGGGCTGGAGCGGGAGTTCGAGAAGCGGCTGGGGAAGCTGAAGGTGAAGGCCCTGTGCGAAGCCCTCCGGGAGATGACGTCGACGCTGAAGGAGGCGGGCCAGCGGTGAGCCCGAGGGCCCGCCGCCGGCGCCGGAGTTAGATGAGCTTGTTGAGCGCGTTGATGTGGTCCTTCTGCTTCGGAACGAGCTGCGTGCGGATGACTTCCTTCAGTTCATCGCTCACCTTCTCTTCCTTGAGGAGTTCTTCGTACTCGTTCAGGCCATGCTCTTCGCCGGCCTTGAGGGCACGGACGGCGGTCTTCTCTCCGAAGACCTTCGCTCCGCCGGTCCAGGCCTGCGCGAACGTGCCCCAGGCACCGGAGCTCTTCGCATCGTCCTTCACCGGCTGGTTAGCGTATTTCTGGAGGGTCGCCAGGGCCCGCTGGTGGTCGTTCCGGAAGGTCTCGAGCTGTCGCTTTTCCTTCTGGTCGGTGACCTTGCCCACGACCTGTGAGTAGGTTTCGATGGCGGCCATCTCTCCGCGGATGACGTCGTCGAGCTTACTATGGCTCGTCATCTCCATCTTCGCGTGGTCAACTTTCTCCTTCATGGTGCCCTTGGTACCGCAGGCAGTGGTGAAGATTGTTAAGGTGAGTAGGGCCATTAAAAATTTCATAGGTTCTCCTCTTTGGTTAAAGTCCTCAAAAGACCTCTAACAATGAAAGTAAACTTTCAGTCTGATGTCATGACACGTCTGACCCCTAGTCGCAACTGAACCTAAAGATGCGTCTGGCCCTCTCTTTGCAAAATAACTATTTTCACCTCTCAAGGAGGAGCATGATGCTGCGTTATCTTTTCATCCTTGTATTAACGACCGCAAGTTTCGTTACGCGCGCCTCAGAAGAGAGAGACATCAGTGCCTACCGGGATCCGAACCTCCCCTTCGAACACTACCAAGAGATGATGCGGGAGCTGGAGCTCTACTCACCGGAGGGATGGCCAGTGCGCTCGCCTCGGCTCGTTACTACACCGGTTCGAACCTTCCCAATGCCACGCCCTGGTCTTCGACGAGTACGCTGGTGGGTCGGTTCAAGAGTGTGAGGAACGACCGCCACATCCGTTGGAAGAGAGACCCGAGCTTCCCCCGTCGGATCAGCTGGCTCTATCCCAACGACGGCTGCTTCGCCCGGGCCGCCATGGCCAACCGCTGGTTCAAGGCCCGCGGGATCACTCCACCGAACAAGGTCTTCGCCTTCGGTGAGCTCACCGTCCGGACGAACAACCACCCCCGGGGCCGGGTCTCCTGGTGGTACCACGTTGCCCCGATCGTGCAGGTCGGGGGGACGCGGTACGTGCTCGACCCGGCCATCGAACCCGGAAGACCCCTGCAGCTTGGGGAGTGGCTCGCTCGGATGGGCACACCCGGTCGGATCAAGGTCGCCATCTGCGGGGCCGGAACCTATTCACCGAGCAGTAGCTGCTCGAATTCCTCGGTCGGAACCTCCGGGGTCTCCTCCCAGCAGACCTACCTGAGTCGGGAGTGGGACCAGCTCAAGCGCATGGGCCGAAACGTGGAAGCGCTCCTCGGGCCCAACCCTCCGTGGTAGGGCACCTGACTAAATCCCTCGCTCTCTAGCGGTGAGCAATTTTTCCCTGGTCCGGGAACCCCGGGCCAGGTGGTAGACTTGAAGCTCACCCATGAAGAACTACATCCTCCTTGTTGATAAAGACGAGAACACGCTCGCCGTCCTAGTGACGGCCCTGAAGCACTTCTACGGGGGAAAGATCCACCAGGCCCTGTCCAACGAGGAGGCCATCAAGGTCGTCGAACGAAACGGCGAACCGGAGGTCATCCTCATCGACTTCCAGATCCTCACGGACATCGAGCACGATCTCATGCAGCACCTCTTCCAGCAGAAGTTCTTCGTGCCCATCATCGCCACCTCCGACGATCCCCAGCACCAGAACCTCGTGAACTCCTACCCGATGGTCTCCGCCCGGCTGGACAAGCCCGTGAGCGCGAAGGCCTTCTCCTACATCATCAAAGGTGTGGTGACCTCTCCGCTGGTCTCCCCGTCCCACGTCCCGGTGAAGTTCACCACACTCCTGACTCTCCCCGTGGCAGGCTGCGACGCCTACATCAAGCTCGCCCAGGATAACTACATCAAGGTCCTCAACAAGGGCGACTCGTTCACCGACGCGGACGCGGCGAACCTGAAGGCAAAGGGCTTCAAGGAGCTCCACGTCCTCGCCTCCGACTGCTTCTCCCTGCTGGAAGAAGTGGAGGCGGCACTCGAGAAGATCCCCACCGCTCCGGGGACCGCGCCCGACGCTGGACAGACCGTCATGGCCATCGACGCCCTGGAGGAGATGCAGACCCTCGCCAAGGCGCTGGGCTGGTCTCCGGAGCTCCTGGAGAAAACCAAGAAGGCCGTGAACAAGGCGCTGAAGGTCCTCTCGAAGAACCAGGAGATCCTCGACATCCTGAACCAGAAGCTCGGCGACGTGAACTCCCCCTACACCCGGCACGTTGGCCTCCTCTGCTACCTCACCTGCGCCCTCGGCTCGTACTTCGACTGGGTGGGAGACAGTGGGAAGGAGAAGCTCGTCCTGGTCTCCATGCTCCACGACCTCGCGGTGGACGAGGCCATCTACCACGACATCAACGCCTGGAACGCCAAGGCCTCCGACTTCAAGGACAAGGCGCCGGAGGTGGTCCGCTACCGCATGCACACCATCGAGGCCGCCAAGAAGCTCCACGGCGTCGCGGTCCTCCCCGCCGACGTGGAGCAGATCATCCTCCAGCACCACGAGAAGGCCGACGGCCGGGGGTTCCCCCGGGGGATCAGCGCCGCTCGGATCAGCCACCTCGCGACCCTCTTCATCCTCATCGAAGACCTCGTGGACTGCCTCTCCGAAGACCGCACGGTCGACCAGGGGATCGAGGACTTCGTGATCAAGGGGAAGGAGGCCTACGACAACGGGAACTTCAAGAAGTTCTTCGAAGTCATCATCCGCCACATCTCGAAGAAGTTCCCCGCGGCCTAGTTGCTCTCGACGGCTTCGTAGGTGGTCTTCCGGGAAACTCTGCTGATCGCGCAGGTGACGACGGCGGACTTGACGTCGTCGCTACCCTCGTTGAGCTTCACGAGCTTGGTCCCAGCGCCCAGGATAGCGACTTCCTTGATCGGGGCTCCGAGCTTCACGGGAGCGCACCCGCCCCGGCCACAGCGCCGAGACTCCGGAGTGTAGAAAAGGGCTTTGAGGGATTCGGAGCCGCCGGTCGAATCCATGGTCAGGGTCACGGCGAACTGGGATCTCCCTTCCTGGATGAAGTTGTACCCTTTGACATCTTGGGTAGGTCGCACGAAGTAAGTCTGGGTCATCTGCGACCCTTCCGCGATTCTCATGTAGGCTCTGCCCTCCTGGCCCCCGAGGTTCTCGGAAAGGTCCGCGGTTTCGATGAACTGGACCGCGCAGGTATACTCGGAGGCGCTCACCGAAAAACTAGCTAACAGAATCGCCGTAGTTAAGAAGGATTTCATGGGGGCTCCTCGGGTAACGAAGTTATGGTCTAGTCATACCATAGCTTTGGCCCCCGAGGAGGAAACCTGTAATTTCTACTCTTCGGCCGCCGGGGCCCCGTCCACCGCCGGGAAGAACTGCTGCTTCTGCCCGATGG
>SXUH01000025.1 GCA_005791855.1 Bdellovibrionales bacterium | reverse complement strand
TCCTCTGGCCCGTGCTCTTCGTCCTCTCCGTCCCCGAGCTCGGCGCCTACTACCCCGTGCCCATCGGGCCCAACTACTACCGCTTCGTCTTCAACCAGACCCCCGTGACCTTCTGGTCCAACTTCCTCGTCTTCCTCTTCCTGATCCGCCTGGCCTTCGTGGAGAAGGTGCAAGGGAAGCTCGCCGAGCTTCGCCCCGTCCGCTGGCTCTCCTCTCTTTTCTGGTGCCGGAAGGTGGCCCTGATCTACGTCACCTCGGTGATCTACCTGGGCCTTGGCACCCTCTTCGCGGGCCACCTCACCACCCATCCCCTGAGCTACGATCTGTTCTACCTCTCGGTGATGCCTGTGAGCGAAGCAGCGGCCCGCCTCTTCCACAGGCTCTTCTCCCGGGGAGAGAGGAAAGCGTGGTGAGGGGTAAGGCCATCCTCGGGTCGCTGGCGGAGGACCTGAGCTTCTTCTATGGCCTCTCCACGGTCCTCCTGGCCTCGGTGCTCTTCGTGGATTCGGTCTGGGAGAATCCCGCGGTCGCTCTGGTGGTCTTCCTCCTCGTCGACTCGGGCCACGTCTACACCACCGTCTTCCGCACCTACTTCAGACGGAGCGAGCTCCAGCGGAGCCGCCGCTACGTCGTCCTCCCTGCGGCACTCTTCCTCCTCTTCTTCACCTGGGTGTACCTCGGGCGGCCCTACCTCTGGCGCTTCGTGATCTACTTCACGCTCTACCACCACATCCGGCAGTACGCCGGGGTCTTCCTCTGGTACGCGCGGCTCGAGGACTTCAAGGTCCGGGGCGAGGTCCGGCACCTCTACGCCCTCGTGGTCATCCCGCTCCTCCTCTTCCACTTCCGCGAGGTCGACTACCAGGGCCTCTACCACGCCAGTGAGTTCGAGCCCTGGGGCTCCCTCGCGTACTACGACGTCTTCTTCTGCGCCTTCGCCGTCTACGGCGCCTCCCAGGTCCTCCGGATGTTCTGGCTCTTCACCACGGAGAAGGTCGGGGCCGGTCTCGCGCTCTCGTTCGTCTACCCCGTGGCCCTGCACTTCATCTGCTTCCTCCTCCTCGAGCACAGCTACGAGATCTTCCTTCCCCTCATGGCCATCCACGGCCTCACCTACCTCGCCCTCATCGCCAGGTCCATGGCGAGGCTCTCCGCGCCCGGGGCCCGCTCCCTCTACCGAATCTGGCTCCTCATCCTCGCCGTGGTCGTCGGCTTCAACCTCCTGGAGAACCTCGTCACCGAGAACTTCGACGTCTTCCTGGACTCCGAGGCCCTCCGCGGGAACTGGCTCAAGGCCCTCCTCGTCTCGGCGATGGTGACCCCCAACGTCCTCCACTACGTCCTCGACTCCTACCTCTGGCGAAATGGCCATCCGGACTTCAAGGCGATCATGGCCCGCGGTGACTGAATTCCGAGGCAAGCGCTCGTCGGGAAGAAAAGTCGTACCACATACATTTTGCAAAACACCTGGGCGAACCCTATAATGAGGGCATGATCGCAGTCATGAAACTCCTTAACGGCGACGAGCAGACCTTCGAGCTCAAGGACGGTACCTACCTCGTGGGCCGCTCCTCGAAGTGCGACATCATCATCACCCAGGACGGCATGTCCCGGAAGCACTGCCGGATCGAAGTGGTCAACGGGGAGATCTTCGTCACCGACCTCGGCAGCATGAACGGGGTCATGATCGACGGCGAGAAGATCAGGCCCAACGTCCGCACCGAGTTCAAGCAGTACCTGACCCTTTCGTTCGGTCCCGTCCTGAGCTTCAAGGTCGAGAACGAACGGGAGAACGAATCCATCACCTTCATGATGGCCAAGCCCGAGAAGACCTCCTTCTACACCCGCACGCTCACCAAGCCCATGCCCACCACGGGGAAGCTCCTGAACCCCAACGGCGGCGGCGCCAAGAAGAAAGAAGCCGAGCTCCTCCGCTGGAAGCTCGTGCTCCTCAACACGGTGGCGCTCCTACTGTTCTTCGCGGTCGCCTACTGGTACTACAAGCGGGACGCCAGACCCGTGAAGTACGAGATCACCCCGACCAAGAAGACCGATCCGAAGGAACCGGTGCGGGATCATTTCTAACGGCGAAGGGTCACCGTCTGCTTCTCGATCCGGGGCCTGTTGCAGCTCCGGTCTCCGACGGCCTGGCTCACCAGGAACGCCTGGCGCTGGAAGCAGGACTTCTTCCCACTGAAGCTCCCGATGGGGGAGCACCGGTACCGTCGATCCAGATCACCGGTGTGGATCTTCCTCTTTTCCTTGCACTCGTTGAAGTGAACTTCCCGGACACAGGCCCAGCGATTTTCCACGCAGTCGTAGATGAGGTAGGGGCCCGCCTCGAGGTCCTCGGAGATAACGTCCGTCAGGGGATCGAAGTCGTTCAAGAGCTTCGCCGGCTCGCTGGCCATGAGGGACAGGCAGAACGCCAGTCCGACTCCGAAAATGGGGTATTTCATACCGGCCTTATCGGGAAAATTCCTAATTAGTTGAGGTTTTTACTGCTTCACTCATGAAAATAGGTGTAAAAGCACCTTATTTAAGCTAGGATCAGCTGCTATAATTAAATGGGTTAAAAATTGGCGTATTTCTATGATTAAGATCAATAGAAGGGTTGAGTACGCACTGATGGTGCTCAAACTCTTGAAAGATAAGGGACTTAACGAGCTGACCACGGCCCGGGAAGTGTGCGCTCGCTTCAACACCCCCTTTGATACCACGGCCAAGGTCATGCAGATCATGAACACGGCGGGGATCCTGCAGTCCCAGAAAGGGGTCAAGGGTGGCTACACCCTGTCCAAGGACCTGGACTCCCTGAGCTACCTGGAACTGGCCCAGCTCATCGAAGGGAAGAGCTTCCACATGGACTGCGCCAGCGGCCCCTGCGAGCTCCTCCACTCCTGCAACATCTCCGGGCCCATCAAGCGACTTAATCACTACCTCCTGAGCATCTTCCAGACCCTCTCGATCTCCGAGCTCCTGGCAGAGGAGAAGCTCCTGGGCATGAAGAGTGCGCCTCGTCCGCAACCGACTCCGGTTCAAGGTGACTTATGAAGATAGAAGATAAACTCTCCGACAACTACAAGTACGGGTTCGTGACCGACATCGATCGCGAGGAGTTCCCCAAGGGGCTCTCCGAGGAGATCGTCCGGCTCATCTCCCAGCGGAAGAACGAGCCCCAGTGGCTCCTCGACTACCGCCTCAAGGCCTACCGGCACTGGCTCACCCTCACCCACCCGACCTGGCAGTACTGCGAGATCCCTCCCATCGACTTCCAGGACGTGTACTACTACTCCAAGCCCAAGACCAAGAAGGACGTCTACAAGTCCCTCGACGAAGTGGACAGCGAGCTCCTCGAGACCTTCGAGAAACTCGGGATCCCGCTCACCGAGCAGAAACGGCTCATGGGCGTGGCGGTGGACGCCGTGTTCGATTCGGTCTCCGTGGGGACCACCCACCAGGAGGAGCTCGAGAAGGTGGGAGTCATCTTCTGCTCCATCTCCGAAGCGGTGGAGAAG
>SXUH01000024.1 GCA_005791855.1 Bdellovibrionales bacterium | reverse complement strand
CCACCGCCGTTAACTGCATTTTTTACCTCACAATATTTAATGCGCAAAAACAGATGACGGCATAGCATACTCATTTGGTTTGGTACTATCAAGCAAAGAAATACAACGGTTTGGATAGCGTTGCGTCTTTTCGATCTCACCATGTTCGTCAAGAATCTCTTTTTCAAAAAAAGGAATCGCTATGTACAAAAATTTTTTCTCGGTCTTGGTTCTTTCGAGCGTGGTTAGTCAATTTACTTATGGAGCGGACGTGGACATTAAAACTTACACATTGAAAAACGGCAAAGGAATGGAAGTTACTATCATCAACTACGGCGGGATCGTCACCTCGCTCAAGGTTCCGGACAAGGCCGGGAAGCAAGGTGACGTGGTCCTCGGCTTCGACACCGCCGCCGAGTACAGAGAGAAGAAAGAGCACCCGTACTTCGGCGCGCTCATCGGCCGCTACGGCAACCGGATCGCCAAAGGGAAGTTCACTCTCGACGGGAAGGAGTACAAGCTCGCTGTGAACAACGGACCGAACTCGCTCCACGGAGGCCTGCAGGGCTTCGACAAGGTCATCTGGAACGTCCAGGAACTTCCGAAGAACAACGCCCTCGAGCTCACCTACGTGAGCAAGGACGGTGAGGAAGGCTACCCGGGCGAGCTCACCACCAAGGTCACCTACTCGGTCACTCCGAACAACGAGCTCAAGATCGACTACGAGGCCCGGACCACCAAGGCCACGCCGATCAACCTCACCCATCACAGTTATTTCAATCTCAGTGCGGATAAGAATGAAACGATCCTGAACCACGAGCTCCTCATCAACGCCGACCGGTACACCGTCGTGGACAAGGATCTCACGCCGACCGGAGAACTCCGAGAGGTGAAGGGAACAGTGATGGACTTCACAACGTCCCACCCCATCGGGAAGGACATCGCGAAGGTCGAAGGCGGCGGCTACGACCACAACTACGTCCTCCGGAACGCCGACGGGACGCTCAAGCAGGCCGCGGTCCTCTACCACCCGAAGTCGGGCCGGCAGATGGAAGTCCTCACCACCGAACCGGGGATCCAGTTCTACTCGGGGAACTTCCTCGACGGGAAGCTCGTCGGGAAGAACAAGGACGCCTACGTCAAGCACGACGGCCTCTGCCTTGAGACCCAGCACTTCCCGGACTCTCCGAACCACCCGAACTTCCCGAGCACCATCCTAAAGCCGGGAAATACCTATAAGTCGCAGACGATCTACCGGTTCTCTGTAAAATAAACAGGATCCGGTCCGAAGGGAAACGGCCCGTGGTATATCGGTGCCTCTACGTAGAGAGGTAGCACATGGTAACACTGGCCGTTTTCATCGGGATCTGGACCACCACCTGCATCCAGACCCAGATCTCCGGGCACCGACAAGGGTTCGCCAAAGAAATTTATAAGATCGAAAAAGACGGGGCCTTCGACTTCCGTCGCGAGTGGTACAAGACCCCGGCGTGCACGGAGCTCGAAGCCGTGGACGAGGAGGCCGGGACCATCGAACTCGGAAAGAAGCTCTCCGGCTTCTTCATCACCGGTGAAACCTTCGAGGCCAACTACTCCACACAAGGTGGAGTCGACCTCGGGGCCATTTCCTTGGTTGATAAGAGTACCCTGAAAATTTCCCGCGGCATGAGAAACAGCACACTGAGAAATACCATGCTCAGCATCTTCGAATACAAAAAGACTTCTGTCGCTTTCTAAAGAAATCCTCAAACTTTAAAGTTGTCATGATGCTATCTAAAATTAATAATTAATTAAGGTAGCATCATGAGAGGGATTTTTATGATTTACGATCTGGCCCCAGTTTCTCGTTGGTACGTTCTCAGTCAGGGCTTCAAGGTCTACGAGAATTGTTCCGAGTGCCGGTCGGAAGCCATCTCCTACCACAAAGCCCGGGTCCCGGGTCACCGCGGGATCCTCGCTCGCTGCCAGAACTGCTCTAAGCAGTTCCCCGTTCGCTTCAAAGCGAAAGAAATCGGTCCGAAGAAAGTTTCGGTCTCCTAGGTTCGCACCACGAAGCCGTATTCGATGGTGACCTTGCCGTTCACGATGAGATCCTTGGGCGGATTCGGGAATGGCCCCGCGTCGTTGAAGGACTCGATGGCGGCGTCGTCGAGTTCCTTGATGCCGCTCGACCCGCGCACGCGGATGGCGATGATCTCCCCGTCCCGGTCGAGGATCACCTGGAGTGCCGTGACGAGGTCTTCGTTCGAGGCCACCTGCCGGCCAGATTTCATGAACGTGTCCGCGGTCTCGCGGATGCTCCGGCCGTAGAACTGCTCGAGCTTCTGCCGGATGCGGTGGTAGAAGCCGTAGTACTTGAACTCGACCGTGTTTAGGTTGGTGAGGTCTCCCGGAGCGACGCCGGGGAGGTAGTCGTTGGTGGAGCTAATGCCCCTCGCCTTCTCCTTCCCGCTCTTGAGTCCGTTCAGCTTATCGGTGTAGTCCTGGGCAGCTTTCTTAAACGGATCCTGGTCCTTGGTGAGGGCCGCGAGGTCCGAGAGCTTCAGGTCCTTCGTTCTCTTGGTGATTGCCTTCGTCGGAGAACCCTTGGCCCCTTCGTTGAAGCTGTCGATCTTCTTGGCCACGGACTGCCGATCGAAGGACCGGGTCTTGTCGCTCAGGAACGCGCCGTCCTTCTTGTCCTGCGAATCACTTTCCTCGGAGCGCACGATCTGCTTCTTTATGTGGGAAAGGTTCTTCTCACCCCGGACCAGGCGGACGGAGATCGGTTTCCGAGGTTCGTCGCTCGCAATTTTTTTTGCCGAGAATGGTTCGTACCTTAGGAGAAGGACGACGAGGTGGACTAGGAGGAGGACGCCAAGAAATATTGGGAAAATTTTGCGGTCATTTATCGAGGAGTGAAACGTCATGGATCCTCCCAGAAAAGTCTCTCTTATAGTTTAGAAGAACAGCGGTGGATTGGAAGCATGAAATATGCTTAAAATGCCTTCCAAGTACCTGACTCCAAACCTACAAATTCCTCAATGGTTTTTACAACTTATGGCCTTGTAAAATGTACAGATGGACGAGCTTCTTATTCCCTAAGTTGTACTTAATCTGATAAGAGGTTTGAGTTTTATTTTGCTATGTTTCATAGGTGGCAAAAAGTCTTCGTGCGCCGTGACTTTGAATGTAAGTATTTTACGCATCGTCATTCGCACAGGCGTTAGGTATACCTAACTTAAATTCAAAAAATTTAACAAAGATCAGTATGAAGAAATTTGTCGTCCTTCTTTTGCTCTCAAGCTCGGCCTTCGGACAATCCATCTTCTCGGTGAAAGACCTCCAGGACATTCGGTTTGAGAACTTCAAGAAGTCCCTCCTGCTCGAATTCTTCTACACCAACGACTACCTCTCCACCACCGGTGGAACCAAGGCGGGCCCTCGCAACATCGGCGCCCTCGACCTCTACCTCACCTCCGACTTCAACAAGTTCACCCGCTGGGATGGCCAGCTCATGGTTCACTACAACCACGTCAGCGGCCTGGACTCCCGCGGGGCCATCGGAGACTACCAGGGCACGAGCAACATCGAGATGCCGAGCCAGGTCGATCGCCTCACGGACCTGTGGTACCAGGGTGCGTGGAACGACAAGGTGAAGACCCTCGTGGGGATCCACGACCTCAGCACGGCCTTCAACGTCACCGACAGTTCGTTTAACTTCATCAACGCTTCCTTCGGGACCAGCGCCGAGATCAGCTTCTCCGGGCCCGCCGGAGCGCCGATCTACCCGGTGACCTCCGTCGGGATCAAGAACGACGTCCAGTTCACCGAGGAGCTCCTCCTCCAGGCCGCGCTCTACGATGCGACGGCCGGCGACCAGTCGACCTGGAGGAGCTTCCACTCCGACGTCGGGAACGACGACGGCTTCCTCGCCATCACCGAGCTCGCCTACGAGACCGAGCTCCAGAAGATCGGCCTCGGCGGCTGGGCCTACACCAAGAAGCTGCCGAAGTACCTGGACGAGACGGAGGAAGGGACCTCCGCCGGGGCCTACACCGTCCTCCAGCACGCCTTCACGCCGAACCTCATCGGGTTCTTCCGCTACGGCTGGGCCAATCCGGAGGTGAGCGCGATCCAGTCGAACACCGTCGTCGGCGGCGTCTACAGGGGCCTGCTCCAGCGGAAGAACGACGAAGACGAGATTGGCCTCGGCGTCTCCTCGGCGAAGTTCTCCGGCAACCACCGGAAGGAACTCGAAGACCCGACGACCCTCGGCGGGCCCCCGGCGGAGACCGTCTACGAGGCCTACTACCAGTTCAAGCCGCTGAAGTACCTCCAGCTCCGCCCCGACGTCCAGTACGTCGCAAGACCCGCGGGCCTCGGCGCCGTCGACGACGCCTGGTCCTTCGGCTTCCGGAGCGTCATCCAGCTCTAGCGCGGTTCCGCACAGCCGAGGGGGGAGTTGGCCCGGATGTAGTCCTCCATCGCGGGCCAGTAGAAGACGTTCGTCTTCCGGCGATCCTTGTAGATCAGGCGCCGGGTGAACGGAAGCGTGGTCTCGATGGCCAGGGTGATCTCCGCGGGGAGGGCCAGGGTGTAGTTTTCGAAGAGGTTCAGCTTCTTCCCGCCGATGCGGTAGCGGCCGTCGACCTTCTCGATCCCGGAGAGGTTCATGCCGAAGCTCCCCGGCTTCTTTGAGACGACGTCGAGGATGGCCTTCAGGTAGAACCCGCGCATCTTGACGGTGACGATCTCCCAGCCGGGGTCTCCGTAGGCGCGGAAGTGCGGGAAGCTATCCAGGATGTCGCCGTAGCGGATCGGCCCCTTCGGGATGAGTTCCCCCTCGAAGTTCGCGATGTGCAGGCCCACGTCCGCGGCCGCCGCCTCCCTTGTCATCCGGGCCAGGTGCGAACCCCAGCAGCTCGTGACCCCCGGGTTCTTCCCGTTCACGTACCCGGAGAGGTCGACGGTGGTCTCGCCGATGACCTCGTCGAAGGGCCGGCCAGTGAAGGCGTCCCTCGCTTCGCGCGCTTTCTGCACCAGGCGGGCGACCTCTTCGTCCTCCGGCAGGTCCCTAGTGATCTCGTGGAGGGTGTAGCTCACGAGCTCGTGGCCTCCGGTCTCCGGATTGATGTCGACGATGAATTCTCCCAAGGCCATGGAGTGGGACCCGGTCTGGACGATGGGGATCTGCCGGCCGGATTTATTCTTCTCCAGCACCGGTTCGGCGAGCCGGGTGTGTGAGTGGCCGCCGACCACCAGGTCGAGGTCCGTCGACTTCTTCACCACGGCCCGGTCCGCCGCGACTCCCAGGTGCGTGAGGGCGATGAGGAAGTCCACCTTCTCCTCCCGGGCCCGCTTCTCCAGCGGCTCGACGAGCTTCAGAGGGTTCCGGACGGTGGCCGAGTCCTTGAGGGCGTACTTGTAGTGGAGCTCGACGGTGGTGAGCCCGAGGACGCCGATCCGGACGCCGTCGATGTCGAAGTTCACCAGGTCCTTGATCTGGCCTCCGAGCTTGGCCTTGGTCCGCTCGTCGATGTTGGCGGAGAGGACGTGGGCCTTGAGCCCGGAGCGGGCCATCTGATCGGTGAGCGTGTCGGTCCCGAGGAGGTAGTCGTGGTTTCCGATGACCGTGGCGTCGATCCCGAGGGCGTCGAGGAGCTCGAGGGAGGTGGCCCCGCGGTCCGCGAGGAAGAAGGAGGTGCCCTCGCCGAAGTCACCGCCGTCGAGGAAGAGGGTCCGCATCCCTTCTTCCTTCGCCTTCTCTCTCAGGCGATCCGCCAGGTGCTTGGCTCTCGCGTAGCCGCCCTTCCCGTCCCTGGTCCCTTCGAAGTACGAGTGGAGGTCGTTGCCGTGGAGGATCTGGAGCCGGAGGGCGTGGGAGGTGCCGGAGAGGCAGACGAGGAGGAGCAGGAATAGTTTGTTCATATTGATCTGGTTCGGTCCGCTTCAAGAATGGCTTGAAGGTCTTTAGATCATTATGAACGAGGTGAAAAAAATTCCAGGTTAGGAGGCGATGAGGGTTCTGTTAAGTCCGAGCTCCCGGGTCGGGAACCCCGCCGGCGCCGTACGGCCACCGGCGAGGGGGCCCTCGGTCACCGGAGCCAGTCGGCGACGATGCCTTCGATGCGCAGCTGGGCTTCCATCACGGACGGGAGCTGGGTCACGGCCCGAAGGTCGTTACAGTGGGCGGCCCCTTCCATCATGAGGAGGTCGAAGTGGCCGTGGGCCGGCTCGTCCTTCGGCACCACCGAGAGGGTGAGCCACGGATCGTTGGAGCCGTTGGTGAAGATGATCCGGCTGGTCTTCGGATCGAGCATCGGGAAGTACCAGCTCCGGTTGATCGAGCCGTCGGCCCGAAGGCGGACGTTGTAGAGGCGCTTGCAGATGCGCTGGTGGTAGTCGAGGTTCACCCGGAGCGAGCGGGACGTGCTCCGCCCTTCTCCGTTTGCCACCTGGAACCAGCCGAACTCCTGGCAGCTCTGCCACATCCACTGCCGCATGTTCTCACTCGGAGTGACGTCGACCTTCAGGGCCGAGGAGAGGGCGATCTCCGAGGGCTTCGCGCCCATGGAGCTCAGGACCGCAAGGCCCCCCTTGGCGTAGCCCTCGACCACGTCCTGGTTGGCGTCGATGGCGTCGCAGAAGACCTTGTCCCGGCCATACTGGACCGCGGCCGCGACCATGTCCGCGACGGCGTAGAGGAAGTCCTCGTCGTCCGGGATGTCCGAGGAACGGAAGAGTTCCTTGAGCGCCCTGGAGCCTTCCGGAGTTTCGAGCCGCTTTTCGATGAGGCCGACGGCTTCGCGGATCTTGTCTCCGCAGCTACTCCGGTTGACCACCTTCGCGATGTGGGCGTCGTACTCGTTGAATTCGGTCTTGGCGAACACCGGCGCGGAGGAGGCCAGCGCGCCGATGACGAGCTCCGGGTGCTTGAAGCGGTAGTAGGCCGCGAGGGTGCCGGCGTAGGAACCGCCGAAGGCGACCCACGGGCCCTTGTAGCCCTTGGTGTTCACCATGAAGCGCTGGAACTTCGCCAGGTCTTCGACGGCGAAGGAGAGCCTCAGGTAGGAGAGGTTGCCGGTGGTGAGGTTCGTCGTCGGCAAGCTCTCTCCGTAGTAGCGGTGCTCGAGGGCGATGAGGTGGGCCTTGAACTTCTTGGCCAGGCCCTCGACGAAGGAGTACGACGCGGTCCCGGCGCAGTTCCACTCCCCGCAGATGATGTAGAAGACCGGAGCATCGAGGCCCGTGGCGTACTGGGAGTCGACGAAGTAGCGCTGCTTGAAGGTCTTCGCCTCGGTGCTCGCGTGGTTGAGCTTCTGGTTGAAGGTGAACTTCTCCATCACCCGGAGGGTCCCGTCGGGCCGGAGCTTGAGCCGCTGGTCCTCCGGTCGGTCGGACTGCAGTCGCAGGGACTGGTTGTGGAAGTAGAGGCCCTGGTTCATGGCCATGGCTCCGGCGCTGAGGGTGAGGGCGAGGAAGAGCCCCAGTCTCGAAAGTATGCTCATAAGTCTCCTGAGAATAAAAAAGGTAGGATTTTTTACCAAAAAGTTTTTTTACGGTCTATAACTTAGGCATCCTTTAGGCCCCTTAACACACGGATATCACTGGAAGAAATCAGTGTATGAATGTGTTAGGAAAATCGACTTAGAGCGACTTCATTAAGAATTCAGAATTTAGTGCATAAACTTAAAGTTTTACTTAAGGACTTACCGAAGAGCCCAAAATGAAAACAAACAAAATCACCTTCACCCGTTTCTCCTTCCTCCTCCTTCTTTCGGCCTGCTCCGTCGGGCATCTGGAGTCCAGGTACCCGGTGGTCCGGGTCCCGGCCGCGAGGATCGACGAAGCCCACCTCCTGCGGACCCAGGAGGCCAACCAGGCCATCGTCGGCTGGTATGACAAAAAGTCCTCGGACCTGAGAGACTGGATGAAGTCCCGGGGCGACGAGAAGGGCATGCCGGACTTCCTCGACTTCTACCTTCCGGAGGAAAGCTTCGCGGTGAACCCATCGCCCGAGGACGCGCAGATCGCCCTTCGCACCAAGAAGCTCTACGACGACTACTTCCCGAAGACCGATCCGTCGAGCTACGTCGGGACCTTCTTCGAGAGCGGCCACCCCTACATCCAGACCAGCAAGGGCCCGTACCAGTGGGACTCGATGGAGGCCTCCGGCATGGAGAACCCGGAGCAGTTCCGGAAGACCATCCGAGCTCTGGTGAAGAAAGGGATCAAGTCCGTCCGCCTCGGGCCGAACCTCCACGAGGTCGGGAAGACTCGCGAGAGCTGGAAGGCGTTCATCGGCCAGCTCGAGACCATCTGGCTCGAGGGCGCGACTCCGACGATCTCCGTGGCCTTCTTCCCGAGCCTCGCGAAGTGGGAGGTGAAGAGGAACGGGAAGATCGACTACTCCCGCAGCTACCTCCTCCACAAGAACTGGCCCGCCGACATGGGAGACCTCACCGCGGTGATGATGAAGGAGCTCTGGCGGAAGGCCCACCAGGTGGAGAAGAAGCTCGGCCGGAAGGTCAACGTGGTGATCAACGGCGTGAACGAGCCGGAGACCCTCGCCGGGTTCAACCGGCAGTTCTGGCACGGGGCCTTCGCCAACTGGGGGCACCCGGAGACCATGAAGTACTACATCCCGAGCGTGATCCAGATCGGGAAGGCCAACGTCGAGATCCGCCTGGCCGTGGAGGCCAACTCCGACGGTAGACGGATCCTCTTCATGCACAACGAAGCCATGACCCCGAACTACTACCCGAGCCACAAGGGCCCGGGCCGGTTCGCCGTCTCGAAGTTCATGCTGGGCCACCCGGACGTCATGAAGGTGGACTACGAAGCCCTCCTGAGGGACAGCGCCGACCAGGTCAAGGCCCGGCTGGAGCAGAAGTCCGACGCGACGGAGGTCGACTGGGCGATCAAGACCTACATCGACCTGGAGAAGGGGAAGTCGACCCTCGCGGTCGAGACCGCCAAGAAGCACGTGCTGACCCTCCTCCAGGAGCTCAAGGAACTCCACCTGAAGCTCAAGCGGGTCACCGGCAAGTCCATGAAGACGGACAACATGCTCCACCTCGACTACTACTACCAGACGGAGTTCATCCCGAACATGACCATCGACAAGCTTGTGGAGGACCTCTCGAAGAACGCCGGACAGAAGATCCGCGAGTACCTCGGCGCCAGAGACGACGACCACTTCAAGCGCCTGCTGAAGCGGCTCGTGACCGTGAACGAGGGCGACCTCAAGCCGCGGGGCCCGGTGATGGAGTTCGCCGACGAGGACACCGACGAGATCAACTTCGGGGAGCTCCTGACCGCCAACGACTACATCGTCCTCGAGCGGCTCATCGGCCTTCGCCGGGACTACGGCTTCGAGGACAGGGAGCCGTTCGCAGGCCGGCAGAAGCTCCTGGGCCTTCGGCCCCTGAAGGACCAGCTGGTGCGGACCGACGTCATTCTGAAAGACCTCACGGCCGAGGATAACAAGCTCCTCAAGGCTGCCCTGGGAGTGAAGACGGACGAAGACCTCCTGAGGGAAGTCCTGCGGGCCGCGGACGAGACCAACACGCGGGTCTCCAAGGACAGCACCGTGGCTTCCATCCTCAACTCCAACAAACGCGCGGTCCTGCACCACCTCCTCGGGATCCGGCGGGCGTTCCTTCTTGGCTTCGAGCCGCAGCACTACCCGATCCAGATCAAGGCCGGCATCCGCTACGGGTTCTACACCTTCTTCATGGAATACGTGAACGCCCTCGGGATCTACACCGCCGGCGTCGGCGAGAGTGGGACACCGTTCTTCTACTGGGCCCCCCTGCTCCACGACCAGGTGATGATGGAGTACGCCCGGGCCCTCAAGAACGGCGTCTACGGCACGCAGTACTCCTTCGGCCCCGCCACCGACACCCGCGGCTGGGCCAAGGCGCCGCTGGGCCTGCACTACGACGAGGACCACGAGGTGAACCCGAGCGGGATCCTCTCCACCGTTCCGCTGGAAGATCCGAAGGATCGGGCCAAGAAGGAAGCCTGGGCCGATGACTTCTTAAAACTCTTCTTTAAGGACCTGAAGATCCAGAAGTAGTCCGAGCGCGGGGGCGAAGGTTCTTCTGTCCGAAGACCCTTATCCCCGCTCGCTGGTTGCAGTTTCTGCAAAGGAGCCGCAGATTCTCTTTTGTCGTTTTTCCGCCCAGAGCGTAGGGTCTGATGTGATCGATCTCAAGCCGCGCCGTGCTCCCGCAGTTCTGGCATTTCCCGGAGGCTTCCTTCCACACCTGCGCCTTGGTGCTCACCGAGACGTACCTCCGATCAACCCTCGCCCCTTTCGAGGCACGCTTCACCTGCGGCTCCCAGCGCGGTTCGAGCTCATTGCAGACCTGGTCGAAGAGGTCATCGAAGGTGCTGCAGGTGTGGGAGCGCAGAGACTGAAGGCGCTTTAACCGTGAGTACGTCTTCTCGCTCACCGTGATGGTTACGCGCTTCGGGGTGTTCTCCCCTCTTAGTTCCCAGAGCATCTGCTCACTCTCCCTGGTCGATTTTCCCGAGAGCTCCATCACGATGTCTTCTTTTTCTTTAGGAGAGCTGATCTTCTGCTCATCAAAGAAGCTCTTCGCCTGACCGAGCTGGGTGAGGTTGAGGTCTCCCACCTCGATGGACTTTGCAATGTTGGGGATCT
>SXUH01000205.1 GCA_005791855.1 Bdellovibrionales bacterium | reverse complement strand
CCATGGCGACCTTGAATCCCTGCCCCTCGGAGAGGAGCAGGTTCTCCTGTGGAACGAAGCAGTTCTCGAAGACCAGCTCCCTCGTGGGCGAGGTCTTCCAGCCCATCTTCCGCTCGGCCTTCCCGAAGGAGAAGCCCTCCATCCCGTCGCGGACGATGAAGGCGGACACACCCTTGGCTCCCTCGCCGCCGGTGCGGGCCATGACGACGTAGGTGGAGGCGATCCCCCCGGAGGTGATCCACATCTTCGTTCCGCTCAGCACGTAGCCCCCGTCGACCTTCTTGGCGGTGGTCTTGAGCGCTCCGGCGTCCGAACCCGCGTGGGATTCGGAGAGCGCGAAAGCCCCGATCTCCTGGCCGCTGGTGAGGGCGGGGAGGTACCTTTCTCTCTGTTCCTTGGTCCCGTATTCCTTGAGGATGGTCTGGACCATCCCGGAGACCGACACCGTGACGGCGTAGGGGACGGAGGACTTGGCGATCTCCTCGAGCACGTAGGCGTAGTCGCTGTAGGAGAGGCCCGCGCCCCCGTATTCCTCCGGGAGGGTGACGCCGGTGACGCCGTACTCGCCGAGGCCCTGGAAGATCTCCCGGCGGAACTTCCCGTCGTGGTCGTCGTGCTCCATGTGCGGGTCGATGGAGGCCTCGCAGAACTTGCGCAGGTTCGAGCAAAGCTCTCTTTGGAAGTCGTTCATGCTAGTCCCTCAGCGCTTCTTTGAGGAGGTTCTTGGCGATGATCATGATCATCACCTCGTTGGTGCCGGCCCCGATCTCGTTGAGCTTGTTGTCTCTCATCATCCGCTCGACCGGGAACTCCCGGGAGTAGCCGTACCCGCCGTGGAGCTGGATCGCGTCCAGCGCGATCTTCGTGGCCATCTTCGGCAGCTGGAGCTTCACCGCGGAGGCGAGGGAGTTGGACCGGTTCCCGTTGTCGTATTCGTAGCAGACCGTGTAGAGCATCCGGCGCATGGCCTGGGTCTCGGCGTACATCTCGGCGATCATCTTCTGGATCATCTGGTAGTGGGCGAGGTTCTTCCCGAACTGCTTCCGCTCCCCGGCGTACTTCACGCACTGGTCGAGGCACGCCTGGGCGATCCCCATGGAGATTCCGGAGATGGTGATCCGTTCGATCTCGAGGTTCTTCATCATGTGGATGGTCGAGTCGCCTTCTTCGCCGACCCGGTTCCGCACCGGGACCCGGCACTTCTCGAACGAGAGCTCTCCGGTCGGCGAGGACCGCATCCCCATCTTGTGGATCTCCTTGGAGACCGTGAACCCGGGAGTGCCCTTCTCGACGATGAAGGTGGTGAGGTCCTTCTTCCCCGGACCGGTCCGGGTGTAGAGGTAGACGACGTCCGCGTACTGGGCGTTGGTGATCCACATCTTGTTTCCGGTGATGGAGTAGGAGTCCCCGTCCCGGGTGGCCTTGCACTGCATCCCCACGGCGTCGGAGCCGTACTCCGGCTCGCTCATGCCCATGCAGCCGACGTGCTCCCCGCTGATGAGCTTCGGGAGGTACCGGTCCTTCTGCTCGGCGGAGCCGTTGTTACTCAGGTTGTTCACGCAGAGGATGGCGTGGGCGAGGTAGGAGAGGGTCGAGCCCGCGCAGGCCTTCCCGAACTCTTCCATCACGATGGTGGCCGCGGTGGCGCCCATGCCGGAGCCGCCGAAGTCCGGGTCCGCGGTGATCCCCAGGAGGCCCAGCTCACCCATGTGCTTGAACGCCTTCAGGTTGAAGGTCTCATCGGTGTCGTGCTTCTCGGCGAACGGCGCCAGCTCGCGCTGAGCGAAGTCCCGGCAAACTTTCTGGATCTCTTTTTCTTCTGGAGTGAAAAACCACATAGGCACATCCTTTTCTAGGTAAGAAAGCTTAGCGGAAAAATCGGTTTTTGGGAAATGCAAGAAGGTACAAACTGCGGCCAATTATTCGTTACACTCTTTATGATTTATTGAGCTAAAATAGTTATGCATTGCTTTTAACGGAGTGACCTTGAGCTACCTGGAAGATTCTCGTGAAAACAGCGACCCCGCTCACGATCCCGTCCGTCCGGGGGAGCAGTGGTTCTTCTACTGGAAGACTTCCGCCGCACTCTGGGAGAGTCGGATCCTCCAGTTCCCCAAGAGCGACATCATTTTCATCCCGCTCTACTGGGGTTTCCACGCTGAATCGGCTGCGGAGTGGGACTTCGGAAAGATCCATTCTGAGCGAGACTTACTTAGACTCAGCCAGCTAATGACGCAGCACGGGCGTAGGTTTTGTTGGATCCTCCCTTTATCCCCGGCCCCTTTTTTCCCCAATGGGGGAGTGCCAGCTTTTGCAGCGCGAACAATGAGTCTGTCACAGGACGGAATTCATCTAGCTGCCCTTGATCGGGAGCACAATCTCAATAAGCTTCTCACCTTCTTCGAACCGAAGGTCTTCTCGGCCTTCTCGCAGTTTCTTAAGAGCTTCGTCTCCTTCCTCTCCGAGCAGAAGGTGGAGGCACCGGTGTGGGGCGCGGAGTTCTTCTACCTGGAAGAAAACCGGAAGGTCTCCTACTTCACCGATGCCTCCGTCGCCTTCGAGCACGGCTTCTCCCGCTACTTCCGACAGAAGTTCCCGGAGGGCACCGGCGCGCCCGCGGACCCGGGGCCCCTGAAGCACGAGTTCACCCGGGAGGTCGCGGGCCTGTTCCGGGAAACCGCGGAGGCCTTCCTCTCGACCTACTGGATGGGCCGGCAGGAGGTCATCGTCCTCGGCGGGAGTCCCCGGGACTGCATCCAGCGGGCCCTCCCCGCGGGGAAGTCCCAGCTGAGCTACGCCCGGGAGCTGGTGAAGCTCCACACGCACGACGAATGGCTCAGCAGCGCGCTCCTGAGCCGGGGAGAGAAGCGGGACCTCCTCCCGGTCATCCTGAGCGAGCACTTCGGCCCGCGGGAAGCCGAGGAGAAGTACCTCTTCCAGAAACCCCGGACCGAGCTCACCGAGGAGTACTCTCCCTACGGCGTGGTGGAGGTCTACACGGACAACGACTCGTTCCGGAAGCAGGGCCTCCTGGGGTTCCTCGACGACCACTACAAGAGCCTCTACACCCAGAAGCCCGACTTCTCCTT
The DNA here is from genome assembly GCA_005791855.1 of Bdellovibrionales bacterium. Classification (GTDB taxonomy): domain Bacteria; phylum Bdellovibrionota; class Bacteriovoracia; order Bacteriovoracales; family Bacteriovoracaceae; genus Peredibacter. The sequence continues at coordinate 3,237 of SXUH01000205.1, read as the reverse complement.
CAGCAACGAGTGGGTGCTCGGGAGCCAGCACAAGATCAAGGTCTTCCAGGGCTCGAAGCAGACCCGCGTCCACCTGGGCCAGATCCTGAAGCTCTTCCTCATGGGCCACCGGGTGCTCCTGGACCTGCAGGACCTCCCGGCGGAGCTCGAGAAGAAGCTCCACATCTTCTTCATCGAAAACAACATCCGCTCCCAGACGGTGAACTTCGTCACCCCGACGAGCATCTACGAGCTCGGCGACGGCCGCCTCGTCACCTTCGAGGGCCGGAGGCTCGTCGGCAAGCCGGAGCAGCGGAGCTTCTGGCAGCACATCTTCAAGTACTTCACCCTCACCCAGCCGGAGGTCTCCATGGATGAGGACGTCCTGAGCTTCTGGAAGATCCGCGGGGCCAGCGCCCACGAGCTCAGCTACCTGGACGTGCGGCGGGTGAACTTCTACAACCCCACGAGCTACAAGAAGCACGTGACGATCCACACGAAGAACCACTTCGCCTTCCTGCGAGCGGTGGACCCGCTGCGGGCGACGGCCAAGTCCGTCTCCCAGGGCGTGGAGATCGAGCTCCTCCCGAACGGCAAGATCACCCTGGACTTCGGCCACTACGAAGAGGTCGCCCGATGACGCTGACGCTGATCTACCACTTCCGGCCCTCCGAGAGCCTCGAGGCCGGCTTCGTCCCGGCCGCCTACAAGGTGGTCTACCTCTTCTCCGAGCAGGGCTTCCTCGAAGCCTCGCTCCTCCGGGAGATGTCCAAGACCATCCCCGACGCCAACCACGAGCTGGTGTCCTTCCTGAACCTCGACGACCTCAAGGCGTTCGCGCTCCGGGTGTGCCAGGAAGTGGGGAGCCCGGAGGTGCGGCTCGTCTCCGTCCAGGACTACAACGTCGGCATCGACGGGGCCCGGGACCTCAGGGGCTTCCAGGGAATCTTCGGCCGCTACGGCGACGTGGTGGTGAACGACGAGCTCGCCCGGAAGAAGGGGTTCCTCGGCAAGCTCTTCAGCTAGCTAGAACTTATTTGAAATCCCCAGGTTCTAGGCACCTAGGAGTGACGACCGCCCGGCGGCCCGGTGAGGCGTGCTCATGCACGCCGCAGGGAGGAACGACGACGGTAACGACGAACCGGGCCGCCGGTGCGGATGGGGATTTGAAATGAGTTCTAGAACTTCCGATCGACCTTCGTCACGCAGATCACCGGCGAGCGGAAGAGCTCCTTGCCCTTGGTGCCGTCGCGGTTAACGGAGACGAGGGTGGCGACCTGGTGGAAGATGGTCGTCCCCTGGCGGGCGTCTCCGGTCTGGGCGATGAGCTCCGGAGTTCCCGTCAGGTCCATCCGGACGGCGATGCGATTGGGCTTGCGGTTGGCGAAGAAGATCTCCCGCACCAGGACGGCGGAGTTGTAGACGATGAAGAGGGAACCGGTCTTCGTCCCCGTCGGCGGAGAGATGATGAAGTCGTCCGAGACGTAACTGTAGTAGAGGACTTCGTTCGAGCAGACCGTCGAACTCGCCTGGGCCTTGAGGGAAATGAGCAGCACCAAAGAAAGTAAAATTCTCGCGAGCATATGGACTCCTTAAGCACATGGATTGCCCGGAGCTTTTAGCGGATTTCCCGGGGGCTGGACAGTTGGCCGTGTAAAATGGAAAGGCATGGGCCCTTGTAAACTTAACTGCTCGGACCCTTTCCCCTTGCCTATCGCACACCGTTCAACTACTTATAGACACATGAAACCCTCGTTCTTCGACCTCACCTACGACGACCTCAAGGCGCTCCTGATGGAGAAGGGGTTCACTCCGTTCGGGGCGACCCAGATGTTCGACTGGGTCTACAAGAAGTGGGTCCACGACCCCGAGGCCTGGACCAACGTCTCCAAGGCGGCGAAGGAATTCTTCCGGGAAAACTACGACTTCTCCCTGCTGAAGATCGTCTGGGAGGGCCTCTCGAAGGACGGCACCAGGAAGTTCCTGGTGAAGCTGGCCGACGGCCAGACCGTCGAGACCGTGGCGATCGCCGCGAGAGACCGGCTCACCCTCTGCGTGTCCTCCCAGGTCGGCTGCGCGGTCGGGTGCACCTTCTGCCACACGGCGACCCAGGGGCTCAAGCGCCACCTGAAGCCGAGCGAAGTGGTGGGGCAGTTCCTCACCGTCCAGAAGTGGCTCCACGACAACGTCTCCCTCGAGGAGAAGCTCACCAACATCGTCTACATGGGACAGGGGGAGCCCCTCCACAACTACGAGAACATGAAGAAGTCCACCGAGATCTTCATGAGCGAGAAGGGCCTGGGCCTGGGCCAGCGACGGATCACCCTCTCGACCTCGGGCCTCGTCCCCGCCATCGAGAAGCTCGCCGTGGACTTCCCGCCGGTGAACATCGCCATCTCCCTGCACTCGGCCCGGAACGACGTCCGCACCGAGCTCATGCCGATCAACAAGGTCTACGACCTCGAGCGCCTCTTCACGGCGATCAAGAAGATCCCGCTCAAGGCCCACCGCCGGATCACCTACGAGTACCTCCTCATCGACGGCGTGAACGACAGCCTGGAGGACGTCGTGGCCCTGGGGAACCTCCTCAACACGAAGGAGTCGAAGATCAACCTCATCCCGTTCAACGAGTTCCCGGGGTCGAAGTACAAGCGGCCTTCGGCGGAGAAGATCCTGTGGTTCCTGGATCAGATGATTAAGCGGGGGTTCACCTGCACCATCCGCGCCACCAAGGGGAGCGACATCCTGGCGGCCTGCGGGCAGCTAAAGAGCGAGTACGAGAAGATCAACCTGTGGAACGAGACCGCGCTTACTCTTCGTCCGAGTATTCCCAGTAGCGCACTTCAGAGTCCGGGCCAGGGCTAGAAGTCTCTTCGACGTTCTTTTGCTTATCTTTCTTGGCCTTGCCGCCGGCGATCTCCCGCTTCGCCTCCATGTCCTTGTGGGCCTGTTCGACCTTGTAGGCTTCGGCATCCGCGATGGATTCCTGGGCGACGGGAGTCTTGGCATGAGACAGGCTCACCCATGTTAGCACTCCTAAAAGAATAATATTTTTCAACATACAGCCCCCCCTTATATTCCTAGGCTTACCCTCCCTTTCGGCGGTTTAAAAAAATCCTTAAGAACAATGTAATTTCAGACTGTTAAACCCCATTTGTAAGAAGTAAGAACATTTAATTTTACAATTGGATGGCGTATTAGGACCATTTATGTCAGATATAAGTCCAAATAATACGAGGTCTCCAGTATGAATTTCTG
>SXUH01000204.1 GCA_005791855.1 Bdellovibrionales bacterium | reverse complement strand
CGGCGGCATGATCGCGCCGGTGGTCGGGTCCGGCTCTCCGCCGACGTGGATGACCTTGGTTTCGAATCTATACTCTTTCATTTCTGCTCCATTAGTTCTTTCATTTCGTATGAGGCCGCGAGGGTCGAGAGCCTCGCGACGATGGAATACACGGCTTCCTTGATCTGGTGGTCGCAGTCCTGGCGCACGTCGGACATGCAGAACTTCCGGTAGATCATCCCCTGGGAGTTGAGGTTCGCCTGCGTGCCCTTGAGCGGGTTGGTCCGCATGAAGCCGCCGGAGCTCTTCCCGTTCACGAGGTAGATGGTCACCTCCGCGGGGGCCTCGTCGTACTTCAGGATCGTCTCCACCCCCTCCTGGATCAGGACGGAGGTGAACTTCAGGTTGTTCTTCCCGACGTCCATCTTGTTCCGGACCTTCCGGTTCATCGACCGGATCTCCTCGCCGGAGGAGACCACGGAGATCCCCATGCCGTAGGTGCCCTGGGACGCCTTCACGAAGACCGAGGCTCCGGAGGGGAGCTTCGCCAGGAGCTCGTCCACCTCGTTGCCGAGCTCGTCGAGGCCCTCCTTGGTGTTGAAGTCGACGTTCTCCACGGAGGAGAAGTGCGCCTGGATGAGGTCCGGGTTGATCTCGAAGTGCGCGGCGAACTGGCCCGCGACCTCGCGGTACTTCTGGAAGTGGTGGATCTTCTGCCGGCGGAACCAGCCCGCGTACGGCGTCGGCAGCACCGGAGTGCGGATGGACTTCCAGTCGACCTCGAGGGGGATGGACTGGTCGTGGTTCAGGACGATCACGTCGAGGTCGAACTTCGCCGCCGGGTCCTCGCTGATGAACGTGCCGTCCATCTGCTTGGCCGCGCGGATCTCGATCCGGTGGCCCGAGTGGGACTCGAGCTCGAGGCGCGAGCCGCCGGCGTCCGCGAAGAGCGCCCGGTCCGGAGAGAAGACGACGACCTCGTACCCGGCCATGGAGAGCGTCGAGCTCAGGTGGTGGAGGTGGTCGAGGTAGAACTTGTTCTTCGTGTGCGACTCCGGGAGCAGGCCCACCGTCTTGATCGCCGGATCGAGCTTGGTGAAGATCTCCTTGAAGTTGTTCGCGCAGTGGACGAGGTCCTTGCTGCAGATGTTGTTGAACCCCGCCGGGTACATGTTGTGGTCCACGGGAGCGAACTTGTGCTTGCTCTCGCGGACGTCCACGCTCGAGGTGAGGGGCTGGGGGAGCAGGGCCTGGGCCTGGTCGATCCACCGGTTCATCTTGTTCCACTCGTGGCAGACGAAGGCTTCGAGCTCGGACTTGGTGTTGATCTTATGTGGCATAGGTTTTCCATTTTTGAGTGAGGTACTGGATGTGCTCCACCGGTGAGAGGCTGATGATCTCCGGGAACTCGAGGACCGTCGGGAAGGCGTCCCGGAGCCGACCCTTGAGGTGGCGCTCCTTCCCCTCGAGGGAAGCCTTGACCTTGATGAGCTTCGGGTCGCCCGGGAACCACTCCGTGAGCTCCTGCTCCAGGCACTTGTTCAAGACCAGGAAGTGGTCCTGGTGGATGAAGTGGGAGGCGTGGCCCTTGAGGTCGATGGCTTCCTGGGCCTTGCCCTGCTCCACGGAGGTCACGAGGAACCAGTTGCACTGGGTCCTCGACTTCAGCCGGTCCTGGAGGGCGAGGCCCTTCAGGAACACGTCCTTGGACTGGTAGATGATCTGCACGGCTTCGACGAAGTCGTCGATGAACTCCGCTCCGGTGACGCTCTGGAGGTAGCCGAGGAGCTTCTTCACCCCTCCGGAGACGATCCGGTTGATGAGCCCGAGGCCCAGGACCTTCTTCCCGGCCTTGGCCGTCTTCTGCCCGAGGTAGCTGAAGATCTCGACGAAGCTCTGGTCGAAGAAGGAGCGGATCTTCCCGATGCCTTCCAGGAAGTCGAGGAAGTGCGCTCCGGGAGGGGTGTCGAGGACGATGACGTCGTAGCGCTGGGATTCGAACCGCAGCTGCAGCTCGATCAGGGAGAGGATCTCGTTCATCCCGCCGTAGGGTCTTGAGAGGATCTGCACGATCCGGTTGCTCGCGAGGTCCGGCGACTTGTTCTGGGCCGCCATCCGGAGGATGGTCTTCTCCGGAGACATGAGGAGGGCGTCGAGCTTCGTCCCCTGGAGGCTCACCTCCGTCACTTCTCCCACGGACTCGCTGGTCAGCCCGAGGATGTCCTTCAGGCGCTTGGCCGGGTCGATGGTGATGAGGAGGACCCGCAGGCCCTGCTGTGAGAGATTGAGCGCGCGAGCGGTCGCCAGAGTCGTCTTCCCAACTCCGCCGGTACCGCAGAAGATTTCAAATGATTTAGTGGCCAAGCTCACGATCACGGATCCTTTAAAATTCCGTTTATTCTATATGAGATTGGAGAGAGACCCAACTAAATCCCTCTCCACAGAAGCTGAATCTAGTCCGAGGGAGTGAGGCAGAACGCACTGCATCTGCGATTGATTATCTTCCACCAGCTTCTTTTCGTTCAGGGCCTTGTCCTTGAGCCCCACGGGAAGCTCATCCATGTGGCCTTCGAGCAATTGAAATAGGCAGTTATTCACAGTGATGTCCACGGACACCGGAGTGCGCTCCGTGAGCCCGGATCTGAGTTCGATGGCTTCCTGCCAGGACATCATGCTCGGCAGGCTGATGACGTGCATCTTGGTGTACTCGGGATCGTTCAACCGCGAGAGCATCTTCGTCGTGTCTTCCGAGATGATCCCCGTGTTGAAGATCTGCCGGAAGTTGCTGGTGGCCTCCACCATGGTCAGCGCGTGGCCCGAGGCCGGAGCGTCGAGGACGACGATGAGCTTGGGGTTGTCCTTTCCCATCTCCAGGATCTTCCCGAGGTAGATGAGGTAGCTAAACCCCGGGACCATGTTGATGATGGCCCGGAAGAATGGGGTCTTCACGATCCAAGAGGAGACCAGCTTGGTGTTGAGGCGTTTCTCGATGTACCCCCGGGCGCACTCCTCCAGGTCGAGGAAGACTTCCCTGATGCCGCTCTTGGAGGTCTCGAAGTTCCCCTGGTGGTCGGCGCCGAGAGCCTGGTTCCGGAAGGTCAGGTAGACGGCGTCGTGGCCCTTCTGGCTCAGCTCTCGGACGAAGGCCTTGCTCAGAGTGGTTTTTCCTACGCCTCCCTTGCCTGTGAAGATGTAGAGCCGGCGGGGTAGCGCGCTCATCAGAAGAGGTACATTCCCGTCATGAGGAGTTTGAAGTAGTAGCCCTTGAGGTCCGCCTGTCCGGCTTCCTGCTCGATCTTGAAGGGCCAGTGGAGCTGCCCGAGCACGCCAATCACGTAGTGTTCGTTCAGGCGGAGGTCCACGCCGCCGCCGAAGTTCAGGCCGAAGGTCACCTTCTGGGTCGACCACTTAGTGTCGGTGCCGATCTCCCGCTTGGCCCGAGGCGCGTAGAAGCCGAGGCCCCCGAGGAAATATGGAGAGAGGTTGTCGTACTCGACCATCCGTCCTTTGATGGACGTGGTTAGCCCCATGACCTTCATTCGTTCGTTCTCGTCCTTGTGCTCGGACATGTGCGCGTTCACCAGGAGGTCGAAGGAGTAGCTGGCGGCGTAGGAGTAGAGGAGGTCGAGGGTGATCTTATCGGTGCCGTGCTTGGCGTAGTTCCCGAAGAGGAAGGTCTGCCCGAGGCCAAGGCCAAGGCCGTGCTGCTGGAGCCTCCTCGGCGCGCCGGCGTTGATCTGTGGATTGTAGGTTCCGCTGCTCTTGGAAGGCGCGGGGTCCTGGTCTTCTACGGATGTTTCCTTTGGAGCGGTCGAGCGGTCTGGGGCGAGTTCTTTAGAGGTGTTCGGGGTCTTGATCTTGGGGGTGAAGGCCCGGGGTTCTTGTGCGAAGGAGGTCTTAAAACAACTCATGGCCACGAGGGCCATGAGTATATTGCAAAATTGTTGCTTTCTCATGAACTAAGATTAGTTCAAAGTAGCAGAATTTTCCATAGAAGAGTTAAGACCAGCAACGAAAGCTGGCATATCAGTAGCTACAGTAGCTGCTGGCATGTCGAAAGTAAGGTTTAGCTTACCTTCAAGAGCTCCGATGTAACCAGTAAGTGT
>SXUH01000203.1 GCA_005791855.1 Bdellovibrionales bacterium | reverse complement strand
GGCCGAGCTGCGGAACGCCGATGTTGAGGAAGTTCGAGAAGCGCGTGAAGTGGTCGCCGATGTGGCAGTTGATACACGAAGCCTTACCGAAGAAGAGGTTCGCGCCCTTCACCATGCGCGGGGTGAGGCTCGAGGAGTTCCCTCGGAGGAAGTTATCCCACGGGGTGTTGTTGGCCAGGAATTTCTGGCGCTGGAACTCGGCCAGGGCGTTGGCGATGTGGCCGATGTTGAACTTCGTCACCCCCGGGTAGGCGCTGCGGAACAGCTGCGTGTAGAGGCCCCCCATGGGCCCGTTGAAGATGCGGTCCGTGGCCTTGTCCCAGGCTTCCTTGGGCGAGAGGGTCGATTCCTTCCCCAGCATCTCGGCGGGATTGGCGATGGGGAAGAGGGCCTGGACGGCGAGGAGAGTGTCGAGGGTCACCGCGAGCTCGCGGAACTGCGGGTTCATCCCATTGATCCCCGGCTCCGGAGTGAGCCAGCCGCCCTGCGGGTGCCGCATCACTCTTCCGTCCCAGAAGAGGTGGGTGATCTCGTTGTACCCGAGGTTGAAGAGCGGAGGAGTGTTTCTCGCGAGGACCACGCCCTGGCCCTGCTGCCGGTAGTAGGCAAGGCCCGTGGCCCCTTCACCGACGCCGAGGGGGAGCATGTCTCCGGTGAACCCGACGAGGGAGTGGCAGGAGTGGCAGCTGATGTTTCCTTTCCCCGAGAGGCGCTGGTCGATGAAGAGCTTCGCTCCGAGCTCCGCGAGGATCGGGCGGCGGGCCAGGGTGCTCAGTGGTTTGACTCGAAACTGTCTGACAAAATTATTGAGGATCTGGACATCGTTCTGGGCGTAGGAAACAGGCAAAAGAAAGAGTAATAGCAACACGAAGGCCATTGATAACCCCTGTAAAAAATGAAAGCCGAACTTTACTGTTTGACATGGCAAACGACAAGCAAATTTAGGGTGGCGCAAGGTGGCATTATAGAGATTTAAGAGCCGTTCCAGTCTTTTTTTGCTATCATCCCTCCACTTAAAATATTTCGATAGGAGTGCCTCGTGGGACGGAAATGGAACAACATCAAGATGAAGAAAGCGGCCACGGATAAGCTGCGGTCGCAGAACTACACCAAGGTCCTGCGGGAAGTTACCATGGCCGTGAAGAAGTCCGGCCACGCCGAGGTGGAGTCGAACTTCGCCCTCAAGATCGCCCTCCTCAAGGCCCGGGAGTACAACGTCCCGAAGGACAACGTCGACAAGGCGATCAAGAAGGGCCTCGGAGACGGGGGCGCCGCCATCGAGGAGATCAACTACGAAGGCTACGCGCTGGACGGCGTGGCCGTCTTCATGGAAGCCGCCACCGATAACCCGACTCGCACGGTGGGAAACATCCGCTCGTACTTCAACAAGTGGGGCGGGGGCCTCGGGACCCAGGGGTGCCTGCAGTTCGTCTTCGAGCGCAAGGCCACCTTCGCGATCAAGCAGGAGAACCTCCCGATGTCCACCGACGACCTGATGATGGAACTCATCGACTTCGGCATCGACGACGTCGAGACCGAGGAGGGCTTCGTCACCGTCAAGGGGCCCGTCGAGGCCTACGGGGATATTTACAAAAAACTCGAAGAGCTTAAAATCAAGGTGGAGGAGTCGGGCCTCGAGCGGCTCCCGCTCAACACCAAAGAAGTTTCGAAGGAAAGCTACGAGAAGATTCAACGCCTCCTGGATGTGCTGGAAGCAGACGACGACATCCTCAAGGTGTACCACAACCTCGAGTGGAACGAATCCTTCGCGGAGTGAGTCCTAAAAGGATCGGCATGTACAACTCAGAGATCATCGGCAGCGGAATGTTCGTCCCTCCCCGGGTCGTCACCAACCACGACCTCGCGGCGCTGATGGACACCTCCCACGACTGGATCATCCAGCGCTCCGGCATCGAAGAGCGCCGCTGGGTGACGGAGGACCTGGTCACCACGGACCTCGCCCTCAAGGCCTCCGAGGAGGCCATCCGGAGCGCGGGCATCGACAAGAAAGAGATTGACTGCATCCTCTTCGCCACCCTCTCTCCGGACCACGACATCCCCGGCGGCGGCTGCTTCCTGCAACCGAAGCTCGGGCTCACGGACATCCCGGCCATCGACGTCCGCCAGGCGTGCTCCGGGTTCCTCTACGGCCTTTCCATCGCCGACGCCTTCATCCGCTCCGGGCAGTACAAGACCATCCTCCTGGTGGGCGCGGAGGTCCACTCCAAGGGCCTGGACAAGACCACCAAGGGCCGGGACGTCTCCGTCCTCTTCGGCGACGGCGCCGGCGCGGTGGTGGTCCGCCGGACCCAGGTGCGGGACCCGAAGACGGATTCCCACATCTTCTCCACCCACCTCTTCACCGAAGGCTCCTCGGCCAAGGAGCTCTGGATCCCGGGGCCGGGATCTGCACTGGGGGCCCAGCGGATCAATAAGGAGCACATCGAAGAGGGGCTCCACTACCCGCAGATGAACGGAAAGAAGGTCTTCGCCAACGCCGTCCGCCGGATCAGCGAGTGCCTCCTCCAGGCGCTGGAGTTCAACCAGCTCACCCTGGACGACGTCGACCTCTTCCTCTTCCACCAGGCCAACCTGCGCATCAACCAGATGATCGCCCAGGAGCTCAAGATCCCTCCGGAGACAGTCTTCAACACCATACAGCGGTACGGCAACACCACCGCGGCCACCATCCCCATCGGAATGGCGGAGGCCGTGAAGGCCGGGAAGCTCAAGAAGGGAATGCTCGTCGGGTCCGCCGCCTTCGGCTCCGGGTTCACCTGGGCGAGCGCGGTCTACCGCTGGTAGCTCCGCTCTGCCAAAGAAACTTGGCAGCGGTTTCCTCTCCTCAAGGAATCTGAGGCTACATTTTCGAGGCTTATAAAAAAGCGTGAGGCGCCGCGGATTTCGCTTATCATAGGTGGGAACATTTTAAAGGAAGGCCCCCATGAGATACCTGGTTCTTTTCCTCGTCGTGACAAGACTCTCCGCCTGGGCACAGGACGTGAAGGTGAAAGAAAACATCAAGCAGCAGAGCTACGACGTCGCCGCCCCGGAGGAGCACAAGCCACTGCTCCAGCCGAAGGACGTCGGCCGTGAGCCCGGCGGCAAGAAGGCCGGGAAAGAGAAGCAGTAAAAAAAAACTGCCGAAGCCTTGACGTTTAGAAAACCCACCACATCTTCTCCTGTGTAAGAAGGGACCGCAGAAATTCCCTATGAAAACAGGAGGAAATCTATGTACCACTTTGAGCTAAAGCCATCTCGGAAAAACAATGTCCTGAACTCCACCAGCTGGGAGAAGGAGTTCGATAAGCTCTTCGACGTCTTCAACAAGTCCGACTACTACGCCCCCGCCTGCGAGATCCTCGACGAGGAGAAGAGCTACAGCATCAGCCTCGACGTCCCGGGCCTTAAGAAGGAGGACATCGACCTCGAGGTGAAGGATAACCGCCTCGTGGTGAGCGGCGAGCGCAAGTTCGAGGGCAAGACGGAGAAGGACAACGTGCTCCGGTCCGAGCGCCGCTACGGCAAGTTCTCCCGGGTCTTCAGCCTGCCCCAGAACGTCAACACCGACGCCATCGAGGCCCGCTTCGAAAACGGCGTGCTGGCGATCAACCTCCCGAAGGAGGAGAAGTCCCAGGCGAAGAAAATCACCATCAGCGATTGGTCAAACAAGGAAAGTCCTGCTAGCCTGAGTAACTAGAGACTAGCGCAAAGGCCCTCTCCGCGAGAGCCTTTTTTTTTAAAGGACGTTCCCCATGCACCAGATGACCGTGACCTACCAGGGCGAGCTTCGGTCCGAGGCCCTGCACCTCGACTCCCGGAGCACCATCCACACGGACGCGCCCAAGGATAACCAGGGCAAGGGCGAAGCCTTCTCTCCCACCGATCTCCTCTGCACCTCGCTCGCCAGCTGCATGCTGACTATTGCGGCGATGAAGGGGCGGGCCCTGGGGGTTGACCTCCAGGGAGTGACGGTGGCGGTGGAGAAGAAGATGCAGCCGGCGCCGCGGAAGGTGGCGGAGATCGTTCTGACGTTCGACTGGAAGGGGCTTGACCGGAGGCTTTCTCCGGAGCACCTGGCGGAGCTGAAGCAGGCGGCGCTGACCTGTCCGGTGGCACTCTCCCTTGATCCGTCGGTGAAGAAGACTCTGAACTGGTAGGTCCCTCGGGGCTCGGGTCGTCGTCCACTTCTTCCACCGGAACGATCCGCGGGATCGATTCGAGGAGCTTCCGCTTCATCTCCCCCGGAGAGACCGCGGGGGCCAGCCCCGTGCTGATGCGGTCTTCGATCGGGAAGAGGTCGGACTTGGCCATGGCGATGGCGTCCGCGAGGGCCATGTCCCGGGAGAAGGTCGCCGCCCGGAGGGCCTTGTAGTTGTTCACGATCGCCCCGGAGGCGAGCCGGGACCGCAGGTGCTCCTTCACGTCCCCCGTCTCCAAAATGATCTGCTTCACGCGCTCGGGGGTCAGGGCCGGGTTGGTGTTCATGATCTGGGCCGCGAGGTTCGAGATGTGGGGCGCGGCCATGGACGTCCCGCTCGCCGGAGAGTAGAGGTCGCTTCCGTCCTGGGAGTAGACCTTCGGCACCAGGGAGAGGATCGCCACCCCCGGGGCGCCGACGTCGACTCCCTTCACGCCGAAGTTGGAGAAGCTCGCCAGGTAGTCGCCGTTCATGGCGGCCACGGTGATGGCGTTGGGGAGCTTGATCCGCGACGGGTAGTGGTGGTAGAGGTCGTTGTCCAGCGCGGAGTTCCCCGCGGAGAAGACGAAGAGCATCTGCGGGTACTTCGAGATGGTGCGCGCTCCGCGCTTGTAGAGTTCGGCGAAGTACTCGTCCACGTAGCCCTTGAGCGTGGCCTCGTCGAGCTCGCTCCCGGTGAACTCCTTGTAGTTCTCCCGGAAGCGGGTCAGGAGGTTCTTGTAGGTGATCCCGTACGAGGCGTTCACCACTTCGATCTTCTTCTGCGAGAGGTAGCGGCAGATCTTGGCGAACTTCCGCGACACCCGGTTGAGGGAGTTCTTGATCTCCTCCTTGAACTTCTCCACCGGCGCCTTCGCCTTGAGCGGCGAGGGGCTCTCGGAGGTGTGGTCCTCCACCGCCACCACCGGGCTCGGGAGGTTCAGGCCCCGGATGGGGAAGATGTTGATGTTCTCTCCTTCCCGCAGGGCGATCCCGGCGACGAAGGTCCCGTGGGAGTGCTTCTTGAAGAGCCGGACCTTCTCCATGAAGGCCTTGTCCGCGCTCCGTTTCTTGAACCAGTCGAACTCGGTGAGGGAGAGCCCGTCCTGGTGGCCCTTGGCCCGCAGGTCCCGGAAGCGGAGGATCTCCTGCACGCTGCTGGGGTCCTCGACCACGGGGGTCTTCAGGTGGGAGTTATCGTGGAAGTTCCAACCGTGCTGGGTGAGGGGCTCCTCGTCCGTCTCCTGCTTCAGGATCTTCGGCTTCAGGTAGTCGTGGTCCAGGTCGAAGCCCGTGTCGATGATGGCGATGGTCGCCCCGGAACTCGCCGCGGAGTAGAGAAGTAAAAAAGTCAGAAAAAAACGGATCATGTAGAAAATTGTAAACGGAAATCTGGCCGGCTGCGAGGAAAAAGGGCCCCGGTCGGGGCCCCTTCACGACGGAATTATTTTTTAGCGTTCAGGTCAACTGCGAGAGTGAATTTGTCGTGGATCATCTTGTCCCCGAGGCCCTTGAAGAACTGGCCCGAGCCGTACTTGAGGCCCCACTGGGTCCGGTCGATCTCGACGTTCGCCTTGGCGGAGAAGGCGTCGCCGGTGGACTTCACGTCCGTGGCGAGGAACTTCACCGGCGCCGTCTTGCCGATCATGGTGAGGTCCCCGGTGATCTCCAGGCCCTTGTCGGTCTTCTTGCTCTCCTTGATCACGAGGCGGGACTCCGGGTACTTCTCCGTGTTGAAGAAGTCCGCGGACTTCATGTGGCCCACGTACTTGGCGTTCGTGTCCTTGTCCGTGATGTCGGTGCTGTCGATGGTGGTCATGTCCATGACGACGTCGCCGCCGGTGAGCTTCTGGCCATCGTAGGTGAGGGTCCCGCTCTTGACCTTCACGTTCCCGGTGTGCTCACCGGTGACTTTCTTCCCGACGTAGGTCACCTTCGTCGTCGCCGGATCCACCTTGTAGGTCGTGGCCTCCGCCGCCGGCTTCTGCGCGAAGCTCGCTGATGTTGAAACCGCTAGAACGAGGGCCATTAAAGTTTTCATTTCTATTCTCCTTGAGGTTGTGAATTTTTAATTACTTCCATGATGAGGGAGATTCTGGTAAAAAAAAAGACAGTTTTTATCATCAACTATATAAGTTAAAGTTATATGTATGACTTTCGACCAAGTACTTGTTTTTCATAGGATCATTAAGACAGGAAGCTTCAAAGCCGCTGCTGCGGAGCTGCACAGAACACAACCAGCTATAAGTTTGTCTATCAAGAAACTGGAAGAGGAGATGGGCAGCGACCTCTTCGACCGAAGCGGCTACAGGCCCGTTCTCACCAGCCACGGGAAAGCGTTCCTCGAGCGGTCGAAGAAAGTCCTCGAAGGGATGGGGGAGCTGGACGCCCTCACCCAGAGTTTCAAGAACCACGAGGAGCCCGAACTCTCCATCGCCGTCGACGGCATCTCCCCGCTTCCCACGCTGCTCAAGCTCTTCAAGGAGTTCAGCGACAGGTTCCCGCACACCAAGCTCAACCTCGGCTTCGAGATCCTGAGCGAAGCCGAGCGCCGGGTCCTGAGCCGAGAGGCGCAGATCGGCCTCACGCACTTCCTGAGCGAGCCGGGGCTCCTGGAGATCATCCCGGTGACCAGCGTGAAGATGATCCCGGTGATGAACACCGACCTCTACAAGGAGCGGAGGATCGACCGCGAGGAGCTGCTCGAGGACATCCACCAGGTCGTCATCGCCGACAAGAACGGGCCCAGGGGGGCGAGCTTCGGACTCCTGGAGAGCGGGAAGAAGTGGCGCCTCGAGAACGGCAACTTCAAGCGCGAGATCATCCTGGCGGGACTGGGGTGGGGGCACCTGCCCGAGCACTCCATCGAGCGGGAGCTCCGGGAGAAGAAGCTCACCGTCCTCGACTTCAAGAACACGCACCCGCGGGTCCTCGAGATCAACCTCATCCGGCTCAAGAAGCACCAGCTCGGCGTGGTGGGAAAATCTCTCTGGGAAAAATTGACCTCCCAGAGCTATCACTGATAAGCTTCCAGCATGATCTTCCTCCTCCTCTCGTTCCTCTGCCTCGGCGTGGGCCAGGCCGTCATCGAAGCACCCATCCTCCAGGCCGGGGTCGACCAGAATCCGTCCTCCCTGGAATGGAGACACATCGTCACCGAGCACTTCGACGTGATCTTCCCCAGGGAGATCGAGGCCCAGGCACAGCGCGCGGCCCACCTCCTGGAGAAGGCCTACCCGTACGTGACCCGGTCCCTGGACGTCAAGCCTCCGCGGATCCCGCTGGTCCTCGAGAACCAGACCGTGGTCTCCAATGGTCTGGTGTCCCTGGCTCCGCGGCGGTCCGAGTGGAACGTGACTCCGGCCATCGATCCGGAGCTCTCCAACACGGAATGGCTCAAGACCCTTGCCGTCCACGAGTTCCGGCACGTGGCGCAGATCCAGAAAGCTCGCCAGGGGTTCAACCGGTACTACTACTACCTCTTCGGCGAAGTGGGGCAGGTGCTGGGACTGGGGTTCACCCTCCCCATGTGGTACCTCGAGGGAGACGCCGTGGGGATCGAAACCGCCCTCACCTCCGGGGGCCGGGGCCGGCTCCCGCTCTTCGAGCGCGACCTCCGGACCCTCCTCCTCTCCGGGAGGAAGTTCGACTACGATAAGGCGCACCTCGGGTCCTACCGAGACTACGTCCCCAACCACTACGTCTACGGCTACTTCTACACCTCCTTCCTGCGGCAGAAGCACGGGGACCTGTTCCTCTCGGAGCTCGCCGACGAGTCCGCCCGCCGCTCCTACAACCCGCTGACCTTCTACAACGCCTACAAGCGGCAGACCGGGGACGAGTTCGAGGAGTTCTACAGGAACACTCTGGCCGAGCTGGTGGGGGTGTGGAAGCAGAAGCTCGACGAGCTGAAGCCCACGCCCTACGCGGTGAAGAGCCTGGGCCCGCGCCACGGCTGGACCAACTACTACTACCCCCAGGCCACCGGTGGCGGCCAGACCCTCGCCCTGAAGCGCGGCCTCTCGCACATCGACCAGTTCGTGCTCCTCGACGGGAAGAAGGAGAAGACCCTCTTCTACCCGGGGCCGCTCGCGCAGGAGTACCCCTACAAGGTCCGCGGGGACAAGCTCGCCTTCCTCGAGCTCGAGCTCGATCCCCGCTGGGGGATGCGGGACTTCACCCGGCTCAAGGTCTTCGACCTCCGGAAGAAGAAGTTCACCGTCGACGTCCCCCGCAAGAAGTGGCGGCTCGCCGTCCTGGACCAGAAAGGGGAGGACATCCTCCTCGTCGAATGGACCGACCGGCAGGAACAATCCCTCCTGGTCCTCGATGCGACCGGGAAGGAAAAGAACCGGATACCGTATCCCAGCTCGGAGGTCATCACCTCCGTCGACTGGGTGAACGCGCAGGAGATCGTCCTCGTCACCAAGGACCAGAACGACCAGAAATCCCTCGCGAAGCTGAACCTCGCGACCTCCGAGACGACCCCGCTCATCGAGAAGACCCCGACCAACCTGGGCTTCGTCACGGTGGCGGAGCAGCTGGTCCTCTTCGAGAGCCCCGCCTCCGGGATCGACAACATCTGGCTCCACACTCCGGAGGGGCCCCGCCAGCTCACGAGTTCGCGCTTCGGCGCCTACGCTCCGGCGATCAAGGACGGGAAGCTCCTCTACAACGACTACTCGGTGAAGGGGATGAACGTGGTCGAGAAGGCCACGGACCTCCTGGAGGAGCAGAAGTCGGAGAACAGCTTCTACCCGGTCTACGAGAAGCTCCTCGCCAGTGAGAAGGTGGAGAACCTCTCGAAGGACCTGGAGACGCCCACCACCTACGCGGTGAAGCCGTACTCGCAGACGAGGAACGCCGTGAACCCCCACAGCTGGGTGCTCCTGGCGCCGCCGCTCTCGAGCATCGTCACCGTCGCCGCCGTCTCCCGGGACATCCTGAACAACCTCACCCTCACCGCCGGCGGGCTCTACGACCTCAATGAGCGCACCTCCCAGGGCTTCGTCTCCGGGACCTGGTCCCACTACTATCCGGTCTTCGATCTCCGGGCGGCCTTCGGAACCCGGCGCCAGCGCTTCTCCCTCGGCGGCTCCACGGTGGAAGACCGCTGGGACGAAGGAACCCTCGAGGCCGGCGTGGGCCTCCCCTGGAGGAAGATCACGGGTCGCTTCGTCCACACCTTCACCGTCCGCGCGTTCTCGAAGCTCATCCGGGTGAACCACAAGGCCGTCTTCGACCCCTCCGAACTGAGCGGCGGAACCCTCTTCTCGCCGGGAGCGGAGTTCTCCTACGACGTGAGCTCCCGCCTGAGCCGCCGGGACATCCTCCCGCCCTGGGGCTTCTCCGTCTCGGGCCACGCCCAGGAGGGCAAGGACATCACCGGCACGGGCCAGCGGGGCCGCCTCGTCTCCGGAGACTCGCGGCTCTACCTGCCGGGGCCCTGGCTCCACCATTCCTTCTGGCACCAGTTCGCCTACGAGCGCCAGATCGACGAGTCCTACCAGTACTCGTCCCTGGTCTTCTACCCGCGGGGGACGCGCAACGTTTTCCTCGAAGAGCTCCGGAAGTACTCCGGCAACTACACGCTCCCGATCTTCTACCCGGACTGGCACTGGTCGCGGTACGTCTACGTCAAGCGCATCACCCTCAACCTCTTCTAAGACGAGGTGAACGGGTTCGCCCTGGGCCAGGACTACCACGCGGCCTCCACCGGCTGGGAGACCGTCTTCGAGACCAACTTCGCCCGGATCTTCATCCCCCTCAACATTGGCCTCCGGAGCAGCTACGTGCTCCACGGAGATGAGAAGAAGGAAAACTACGAAATCTTCCTGAGCTCCATCCTCGACACTTTCTAAAAGCAGGACAGATGAAAAAACTCTTGGCCCTCCTCCTCCTGGTTTCCTGCTCCACGTACAAGGTCGCTCAGACGGGTGGGGGAGAGGCCTACCGCTACGAGCCTGCTCGGGAGTACACGAGAGATGAACTCCGGGAGCTCGCGCCGAAAGTCGTCGTGAGCAAGCGGCGGGATCCCCCGGTCGGGACCCTGGACGAGCTCTTCTCTCCCGCGCAGCCGCCGCTCAAGCGCGTCGGCATCCTCGTCTTCGAAACCAGCATCCAGCCCACCCGCAGCGGTCTGGCCGGGCCGGATAGGATCTACCTCTCCGCGGCCGGGAAGCAGCTCCTGACGGAGAGTTTCCTGGACGTCTGGGAAGAGAGCTTTCCCATCCTCGCCCCGGGCTCCGAGTACGTCACCTCAAAGGCCTTGAAGGCCAGCCCCGCCTTCGCGAAGAGCGGCTCGAAGGTCGTGGACCACCTGAAGTCAGACACGACGAGGCTCGCACCGGATCACATCTTCTTCCTCGAGAACGGCAAGCACGCTGCCCGGGAAACGGTCCTGAACCCCCGGGGCCTGCGGGACCTCTCGTTCGTGCTCGTGCCCGCCACCGAGCTCATGGGTGGACCGAAATGGTCGGACCAGAACAAGCACATCGTCAACGAGGTCGCCCGGGACCTGGGGCTCGACGCCGTCATCCTGGTCATGAGCCGGGCCTCCTGGACCGCCGCTCGGAAGGACAAGCACTCGGAGAAGATCTTCCCGGAGGAGCTGAAGCTCACCCTCGAGACCTCCGTCCTCGTCCCGTTCTCCTCCTACCAAGCCAGACTCGCGAAGTTGGATAAGGCGGGCGCCGACAAGGTTTCCGTCTGCTACCGATCCTACCAGGCGCAGATATCTGCGCCGGCCCGCATCTCCGTTCCTCCACAGGAGCAAAACTTTGATATGATCATGGAGGACCTCGTCTCCCCACTCACGAAGAGCTACAAGGACCTCGCCCAGATGACCATCATTGAGCTTTCCCGCGACCTCGAAGAGACCCGCTGATGGAACGAAGAGAGTTCAAGCGCCGGGTGCGATTCATCATGAAGTTTGGCCGGGCCCTCCACGCGGTCGGTTCCCCCGCGCACACGCTCGAGGCCACCATGCAGGACATGTGCCAGCTCCTGGACCTCAAGGGGAGCATCGTCTCCCTGCCGACCGCCATCTTCTCCTCCTTCACCTACGAAGACGAAGACATCACCCGCATCGACCGGGTGGAGCCCATGGGCGTGAACTTAAGCAAGCTCTCCCGCGTGGACCTCGTGGCCCGGGAGGTGATCCAGAACCGGATCTCCTTCGAGGAGGGGATCCAGAAGCTCGAGGACATCCTCACCAGTCCCACGGAGTACGGCAAGCGGGTGCACGTGATCTGCTTCCTCCTCTCCTCGGCCGGGTTCATGGTCCTCTTCGGCGGCTCCTGGGGAGACTTCCTCGCCGCCGTCCTCATCGGGGTGATGATCGGCTTCATCTCGCTCCTGCGGCCCATCGGCCTTGTGGCCCAGCTCTTCGAGGCCCTCATCGCCATCGCCGCCTCCTTCGCCGCCTACGTCCTGGCCAAGCTCCTCCCGGGGCTGAACATCGGGGTGATCATCATCTCGAGCCTCATCATCTTCATGCCGGGCCTCTTCATCACCATCGCCATCGCCGAGATCGCCACCCAGAACCTCACCTCCGGTACCTCCCGCCTGGTGGGGGGAGTGATGATCCTCCTGAAGCTCACCTTCGGCGTCTTCATCGGCTCCCGGCTCGCCTCCTGGTTCCACCTGGGAGAGCTCGACTACACCTTCGCCCGCATCCCGGACTGGGTCACCTTCGTCACCCTCCCGGTGACGGCCCTCATGTCGACGGTGAACCTCAAGGCGGAGCGCTCCGACTGGAAGTGGGTGACCATCGCCGGGATCTTCGGCTACGGCTGCGCCAAGGCCGGGACCTACTTCCTCGGCTCGGAGCTCGGGATGTTCTTCGGCGGCGCCTGCGTGGGGGCCATGAGTAACCTCTTCGCGCGCTTCCAGAATCGGCCCTCGAGCATCTTCCAGTTCCCGGGGATCCTGCTCCTCGTTCCCGGCTCCATCGGCTACCGATCCTTAAGCTTCCTCTTCGAGAGGAACGTCGTCGGCGGCCTGGACACGGCCTTCACCATGGTGACCCTCGCCATGGCCCTGGTGGTAGGGGTGTTCCTGGGTAACATTTTAGTTAAGCCAAGAAGGAGTATCTAGCCGGTTCTACCGGTGCCCCGACAATATTTGCCCCATTGATGCGCTATGCGTCGCAAGGGCATGATAAGTAAAGAAAAAGACCCAGGATGGGTTTTTTGTTCCAAAACCAAGGATGGTGTAATGCTAAGAGTTTTCTTCCTCTTTTCCCTCTTTCTTCTCGTGAGCTGTCAGCCAAAATCAGAGTGCGAAACCCAGGGGACCAACTGCCCGGCCGAGACCGAAGACACCATCGACCCACCGGCGCCGACCCCGGATCCCCTGCCGGAGGACGAGGTCTCAAACGACGCCCTGATCTTCGACGCCACCGTGAAGTTCCGGAACTTCGAACGGGACGACGAGGAGAAGGTTCACAAGGCCCTGGAGATCATCAAGAAGGTGGTCGCGAGCAAGGAGTTCCGGAACCGCGTGCTCGGCTTCACCTACCAGGGGAAGAAGGCCTTCGTCGATAACCAGGGCCTCACCAATGGGCAGATCTACCAGATGGTCCTCAACGCCAGCGAGGAGCTCCAGCCGAGCGTGGACCACCAGATGGACCTGGACCTCGAGCTCTACACCTCGCGGGACAACGTCGTCGGCTACACCTACCCCAACGTCATGCGGATCTACATGAACACCAAGTACTTCAACGCCTACACGCCGGTGGAGGTGGCGGGGAACATCTTCCACGAATGGACCCACAAGATCGGCTTCGACCACGCCTTCGAGTACTCGGTGAAGCGCGACTCCTCCGTGCCGTACGCGCTGGGGTACCTCATGGAGGAACTCGGGGAGCGGTACCTCGACGAGTGAGCTGAGGTGATTTTCCTCACGGCCCGGGGCCCTCGCGGGGCAACCTCCCGGAAACACTCCCGGGGCCCTTGGCACCTCCCGTGCTCCTCCTAGCTTAAGTAGTTAAGGAGGATTTATGGCTAATCAAAACAATCAGGAAAATACCAACTTCAACGACCAGGCCGACGGAAAATTCGACAACGTGGTCAACAACAAACTCATGGCGAAGGGTGTGACCTCCGACGACGATGAGAGCGCGGGAGAGGTGAACCTCAGAGGCACCGATGCGAGCTCCCAGGTCCGGGCCACCGAAGACGCCTCTCTCCAGGACGATACCTACGCCTTCGACGAATCCAACACAGACAACGAAGACTTCCACGATCTCGATGACGACGACGGCGCCGAGCTGGACTTCGAATAGTTAAAATTTTTTTAGTTAGTGGGCAGTACTGGATACAGCATTGCCCACTGCAAAAAAACTTCAAACTTTAGTCATTCTTTAGCACCCGCAGCTTCAATCTTTACCTTGTGCATTCTAATTTCAACAAAATGTTAAAAATGAATTTTTAAACGGGCCGAGAGTGCTTGTTTTAACTAAAGATATGCTTTGCAATAAATGCATCAAGCCAAGGCAAAAAAATCTTTAAAGTAAGAAATTAACATAGTGCCTTTTTAAAATTTCCTGATAGTTTCCCTTGATAAAATACTCAAGGAGTTACCATGCGTTCACTAGCAGTCCTTTTCATACTCGTCCTGGCCGTGTCCTGCGGGAAAGACGGCGGCGGCGGCGGATCCACAACTCAACAAAGACAAGAAGAGCCTCGCGAGGACGGGCTGTGTCCAAAGCTCGGAAGACGAGTGCCTTGTAGCTCCATCAAAAACCCACAGCGAAGTGCGACCAGCCCGGGTGTGGACATCCTCGAACCCAGCGTCGTATCGAACATCTCCGTCTCCGGCAATCAGATCACCTTCCTCGAGGACAAGACCGCCACCGTTCAAGGCGGGAACATCAGCTGCAGTCTTTCCGTGAGAAACGGGGAAGTCTACAAGTTCTCCCTGGACG
>SXUH01000202.1 GCA_005791855.1 Bdellovibrionales bacterium | reverse complement strand
TGGCGATGACGTAGTAGCGGGTGCCCGTCGCCTGGGGTTCGAGGTAAAGGAACGCGGTGAACATGCTGTTCGCATTGGGCCTGAAGCCTCCCTGGAGCGCGTCGGTCCAGACGAGCTTCCTGCTGGGGACGATCTCGAGGTAGCAGCCCGCGCTCTTGAAGGCTTCCCCGGCGGGGCCGTTCATCTCCGTGTAGAATTCTCCCCCGGGGCGGAGGTCGATCCGGCAGTCCACGGTCTTCCACGGGGGAGGAGTGAACCAGTTCACGAGGTGCTTCGGTTCCGTCCAGGCCTTCCAGATGAGCTCCGGGGGAAGGTCCACGACCCGGTCGAGGGTCAGGTCTAACCGAGGGTCTACTTTTTCAAACATATGCAACTCCTTAGGAATTTCGACGACTGTTTTTCTCCGCGATCATAGCACGATCGCCCCGGATCCGAGAACGGTCTCGGGGGCCCGGCGCTTGCGCGGATCAGGGAGTTCGGGTATACTTGGAAGATGAACATCTAAATCCCTCCAGTTCCTCGTCCCTACTTAAATCCATAATCCACCGATCCCGGAGCCGTGCCATGAATCTCATGAACCTTGTTGAAGTTCATTCCCACCCAATTCGATCAAGGAACATGCATGACGATCATCCGACTTCTCCGGATCTTCCTCCTCTCCCTCTACTGGCAACTGCCGGTGGCAAGGGACCCCGAGGCCAGGCCTCGTACGGAGATAAGTAAGACCCGAAGCAAAAGAACCATACGGCGAAAACGGATCCACCGCGACAGGCCCAGGCCCGTTCGAATCCAGAGGAAGCCCACCAGACATCAGAGGTTTAAGGATTCTAAAGCAAAGGATGCGCGCTACAGTAACCAGAGACGGCTTAGAAGAATGTATCGGAACTGCTAAAAGACTTTCGGGAGTAGTTTTAAAAATGGTAGGAATAGAGAAACCACCAACCAGGAAACTAAGATGAAACTTTTAGCTCTTTTGGTCCTCACCGTAAGTTCCTTCGCAAACGCCGAATGCATCCTCTACCGTGGCCAGTATAGCTACGACGCCGCTGCTCGGTTCGAGGGGGATATCATCTACGGAGGCCGGTACGGTTACGAAACCATCGCCCGGATCGAAGACAACGTTTTCTACAAAGGTCGGTACGGCTACGATGCCCTCGCACGCCTCGAAGGAGACGTGGTCTACAAGGGTCGCTATGGTTACGATGCGTTCGCACGCCTGGACGAGAACGTGCTCTACAAGGGTCGCTACGGCTACGAAGCCATCTCCCGCATCGACGGGGACCTGATCTACAAGGGCCGCTACGGGTACACGGTGCTCGCCCGGTTCGAAGGCTGCGACGAGGTCCAGAAGCAGTACTTCTTCATCCTCCGGTCCCTCGAGCTCTTAAAATAGGCCGTTTTCGTTCGGCGAATCAGGGATGATTTGCTGTCCCACGTCCCAGAGTTCGACGATCTTTCCGTCTACGAACCGGAAGATGTGAACCACGGCGATCTGCATGTCCTCTTTCACCACGTGGGAGTAGCACACGACCTTATTGCCTTCCTCGATGAGTTGCCTCACCTCGAAGCTCTTGTTCGGTGAAGAAGCAGACGCTTCTTCCATCGCTCTCCGGAGCGAGGGTCCGTCACCCTTGAAGTACTGATTGTGATGGATGAACCCGGGAGCCGCGTACTTCGCGTAGGCATCCTTCACCACGCCGAGGGCGCAGGTGGTGAGAAACTCCACTGCAGTGCTTTTGTTACTCATCCTGGTATGGTAGTCGGCTCACCCTCTAACGGCAATTGAAATCAGAGACTTAACCAGCGACTTGACCCACCTTCAAAACCCAGCTATAATTAACTAAAAGGTTAATTAACCAGAAGGTTAAATTGAGCGACCGACTTTCCCAGATCTTCGCAGCCCTCTCGGATCCCACCCGACGGGCCATGCTCGCCCAGCTCTCCAAGGGGGAAGCCCACGTGAGCGACCTGGCGAAGCCATTCCTGAAGGAGATGAGTCTCCCGGCGATCACCAAGCACCTGAAGGTCCTGGAAGCCGCGGACCTCATCACGAAGACCCGGGATGCCCAGTGGCGCTCGTGCAAGATCAACGGCACCCCGTTGAAGGACGCCACGGACTGGATCGAGCAGTACCGCACCTTCTGGGAAGAGAGCTTCGACCGCCTCGACGACTACCTGAAAACCATCCAATCCAAGAAGAAAAAGAAGGGGAAGAACCATGGCTAAGGGAAAACCGAATGAACTGAGACTCGTCCGCGTCTACGATGCTCCCGCGAAGCTCGTCTGGGCCGCCTACACCGAAGACAGGCACGTCACGAAGTGGTGGGGACCCCGGGGCTTCACCCTGACCACCAAGAGCAAGGATCTACGCCCCGGAGGCCAGTGGGTCTACACCATGCACGGCCCCGACGGCGTCGACTATCCGAACATCACCACCTACCACGTGGTCGAGCCGATGAAGAAGCTCGTCTACGACCACGGCGCGAGCGAGGGGAAGCCGCCGTTGTTCCGGGTCACGGTGACCTTCGAAGAGCACCTCGGGAAGACGGTGATGGACATGACCATGGCCCTCGAATCTCCCGAAGCGGCCAAGGAGATCGGGAAGTTCATCAAGCAGGCCAACGGGAACTCCACCTGGGACCGGCTCGCCGAGTACCTCGAGCACGACCGGTCGGGGAGGGATCCGTTCGTCATCAACCGGACCTTCGCCGCCGACGTCAAGACCGTCTTCGACATGTGGACCGACCCGGAGCAGATCTCGAAGTGGCTTCCGCCGACCGGCTTCACCATGGAGTTCCTCCACGCCGACATCAGGCCCGGGGGGTCGTCTACCTACGTCATGACCAACGGCCAGGTGCGGATGTACGGCAGGGCCCAGTACCAGGAGATCACCCCGGTGGACCGGCTGGTCTACACCCAGTGCTTCACCGACGAGAAGGGAAACCTCGCGAAGCACCCGTTCGCGAAAACCTGGCCCGATACCATGCTCACGACCGTGACCTTCGCCGAGGAAGGGTCCGAGGAGACCCGGGTGACCGTGGTCTGGGAAACCTCCGGGAAGGCCAGTGCGGTGGAGCAGAAGACCTTCCACGACGGGAAGACGGGGATGACCGTCGGCTGGGGCGGGTCCTTCGATAAGCTCGAGGAGTTACTCAAGGAAGGAAGAAAACTATGACGACGTTTAGAACAGCGCGGGAGATCCCCGCAACACCAGAGGAAATCTTCGCGGCCATGAGCCGGCCGGAGCGGCTGGCCCGGTGGTGGGGACCGGCTGGCTTCACTAACACCTTCAAGTCCTGCGAGTTCAGGGCCGGAGGTCGGTGGGTCTTCGTCATGCACGGACCGGGGGGCCAGGACTATCCCAATGAGAATGAGTTCGTGGAGATCATCCCTCAGAAGAAGGTCGTGGTCCGCCACGTGGGGGAACCGAAGTACCGACTCACCATCTCCCTGGAGAAGGCCGCGGCCGGGACCCGGGTATCTTGGGAGCAGACCTTCGAGGATCCGGAGGTGGCGAAACGGATCGAGCACATCGTGGTTCCCGCGAACGAGCAGAACCTCGACCGGCTCGCTGCCGAAGTCCAGTCTGGAAAGTCCTAGCTCCGGGTCGCCCGTAGCACGGGTTGGTAGTAGCCGGAATCCTCCGGCGTGAGCCAAGAAAGATTCTCGAACCCAACCTCGCCAAGGATCGAATCCAGCTCGCTCCTCTTCCAGGCCCGGTAGCGGGTCTTGTAGCTCTGCACCTTCCAGCTCTCCTCCTGCAACTTCAGCAGGAAGAGCTCGAGCTCGTAGGTGTTATCCTTGCTCCAGTCCCAGGTCTGCAGGTAGATCCGAGTCCCGAGGTGGTCGGCGTACTTCCGCGGGGGCATCCCCGTCGGCGGATCGGTAAGGATCTGATCGTAGTCCCGGATGCTCATGAGCAGGGTCCCCGTCGGTCTGAGCTTACTGAAGACATTTCTAAGACTCAGTTCCATGTCCGGAGCGGTGAGGAGATGAGGGAGGGAGTTGTCGCAGGAAATGACGGCGTCGAAGGTTCCGCTGACTCGCTTCTCGAGTTCTCTGAAGTCGGAAACTGCGAAGCCAACCGTGGCCCCGAGCCGGTCTGCTTCAGCTCTCGCCCTGGCGACGGCCTTGGAGCTGAGATCCGACGCCGTCACCTCGTACCCCTGGAGAGCGAGGCCAATGGCCTGGGTCCCGATCCCGCAGGAGCAGTCTAGGACCGTCCGCGCCTCCCCGCCGATGAGCTTCCCGAGAACCCTGCCCTGATCCCGGACGGCGGCGTCCCAGTTGCTCGCGATGAGATGGTACTCTTCGGAAATGTCATCGTAGAATTTTTCTGTGCTCATGGGAGAGTAATGTACATAATTTTCCCAACCAGGTAAAAGACTAAGATGAGTAAAGCTGCTGTCCTCTGGACCGGAGGAAAAGATTCCTGCCTGGCGTACCTCCGGGCGAAGGAGGGGGGTGAGAACGTCGTTTCCCTCGTCACCTTCTTCGAAGAGGGCAGGGAGTTCCGGGCCCACCCCCGGGAGCAGATCAGAGATCAGGCGAACCACCTCGGGATACCTGTGCACTTCCTCCCGGTTTCCGAACCCTACCGGGCCGGGTACGGCGAACAGATCGAAAGACTCCGGTCGGAGCGGGGAATCTCCAAGCTCATCACCGGCGACATCGACCTCGTCGACGGATTCCCGAACTGGATCAAAGAGTGCTGCGACACCATTGGCCTCGAGGTCGGCTTCCCCTTGTGGCAGGAGGATCGAAGGACACTCCTGGAAGACCTCTTCGCGCGGGACCTGCCCATCGAGATCACCTGGATCAACCACCCGGCCATCTCGAAGGACTGGCTCGGGAAGAGGCTCACCAGGGAATTCATAGATCACCTCAGGGAGCTCCCCGCGCTTCCGCCGATCGACCTGTGTGGTGAAAACGGCGAGTACCATACGATGGTCAGGTTTCCTCCACGGTCATCTGACCTTCAGGTAGTCGATGAGGGCCCTGAGCTTCGGTAGGACCTGGTGGCGGTTCGGGAAGTAGATGTGGAAGCCGTCTTCGACCGGCGAGAATTCCTCGAGGACGAGTTTTAGCTTCCCGCTCTTCACTTCTTCCCTGAGGGCCATGTCCGTGTGGTAGATCAGGCCATGGCCCTTGACGGACGCATCGGTCATGACCGCGGGGTCATTGACGATGAGGTCCCCCGTAACCGGCGTGATGAGTTCCTTCCCTCGCTGCTCGAACTCCCAGTTGTCATAGCAGCTGCCGCCGGCGTAGCGGAAGAGGATGCAGTTGTGTCCCCCGAGGTCCCGTGGATGCCCCGGCGTCCCGTGCTTCTTCAGGTAGGCCGGTGATACTCGAGAGGTTGGACACCGTGTCCGCTCCAGTGAAAACCGAACTGGATCATTGCTTCGGAAAGGAGCTCCAGGCCATGGTCAACGGCGGGGTCGAGCTCGAAGTCTGAGGGCTGATCGGGGCCGTTAGGGTTCGTCTCCGAGCTTCGACACCGGCACCACGTTGAAGTCCTGGATCCTCCAGTCGATCCGCTTCACACTCTCTGCGAGTTCTTCGAGCTTCCGCGTCGGGTCGCCGCCGGGATCCATGACGACGAAGCCCTGGCCCGAGAACACGTGACCCTCCTCCCGCAGCCGGAGATCGGCGTCTCGCACGAAGCCCTGGGCCCGCATGTGCCGGAGGATGACGTCGATGAGCGGTTCGTCCTTCTCCAGATCCAGGGTCTTCGGCTTCTCATCCATGAGGTCGAAGATCGACTGCTTGGTGTGGCCGAAGCCGTCGTGGAGGATGTCCAGGGAGATGAGGATCGCGGCGACGGCGTCGGCCCACCAGAGTCCGAACCCGATGCCGACGACCCCGACGATGGTCCCGGTCGCCGTCATCCAGTCGGCCTTGTTCATCTTCGCATCGGTGTAGAGGATCTGATCGTGCAGCTTCTCCGCCAGGGGGAGCTTCTTCTTCCCGAGGTAGTAGGACGGGTAGGTGCTGTAGAGCATGACCAGGATCATGATGTAGCCGAGCCAGACCTGATGGCCGAAGATGACGACGGTCCCGATGGTGGCGTGCTCCTGCTTCACCAGGGACAGGAGGGCATCGAAGAGGAGGAAGGACCCCACCGAGAGGAGGGCGACCGCGCTACACAGGTAGGCGATGCTAACGATCCGGTGGTACCCGTACGGGAACTGCTCGCAGGGGGGCTTTCCGCTCACCTTCGCAGCGATGAGGAAGGCGATGGACGGGGTCAGGCTAATCATGTCTTCGAACCACGCCGTCTTCATGGCCTGGGACGAACCCATGGAGAGGTAGACCAGGACCGAAGTCGTGAGGAGGTAGCCGATGGTGATCCATTCGTACCGATGGGCCTTCTTCAGGTCCGGCTTAAGCTCCTCGGGGATCTCGAACTTGGAGAACTGCTTCATGGACTGAGTCCCTCGTAGGGCAGGTCGATCTCCTCGTGGAGGAACTCTTCGAGCTTCACGAGGAACCCGTTTTCTCCGTTGGTCACGGCGAAGACGTATTCGGACCCGGAGCTACTCTTGAACGGCCTGGAGATCCCGACCCGGTCCTTCCAGGGCGTTTGCTTCGAGAAGCCACCGATGACCAGATGGAGCTCCCTCTGTTCGAGGTCTTCGAAGAGCTGCTGCTCGGATTTCTTGACCCACTTCACGGTGGATCCAAGCTTCTCTGCGAACTTCTCCACCAGGGCAGCCTGCGGGCCAGAGGCTCCGCTGGCTCCGGAGACGACGTGGGGAGGGTCTTCCGCGTAGCCGACCTTTAGAGTCTTGCCTGAGACCTTCTCGAGGGTCTTCTCCGGGTCACGGGGGAAGTCCTCGCAGCCTATGAGGAAGAACAGAGATAGGGACATTAGGATTCGAAAGAAGAGCATTCATATCCTCCAATAGGAAAGCATATACTTTTTACTCAATTTGATTTATGCACGAGGCGTCAGACAGTGTCTAAAGCATAGATACTGTGTCCAACATTGTGTGAACGCCCAGGGTGGATACGGGGCTTGCATCCAGAATGGTTATGGGCATAGCAGCTGCATGGATGCCACCGGCGGGTACGGTGACTGCACCAAGAACGGCTACGGACACAGTTCTTGTCTAAAGGCGCCGCCCGGGTACGGAGCTTGTATCAGGAACGGCTATGGCCACAGCACCTGCCTGAAGGCCAACTCCTAAGTTTAGGCGGAGCGGTCGCCCCTGGTCTTCCAGAAGAACTTAAGGTAGAGTCTTGCCCGGACCAACTCATGCGGGAGAGACTATGGAAGAGTTCCTGGATAAGATCCTAAAAACCCTCAGCGACTCGGGCTTCCCGGCGAAGCGAGTTTCTCTCCCGACGGAGAAGATGTACGAAGCGGCGGACAACCGGGGCCTGAGCTTCAACACCGTCATCGAAGAGCTTCGGCAGAGACACGGAATCGACGCCACCGTCGGCGCCGACAAGATCATCTTCTCCACCCTCCAGAAGCCGCAGGAAGACCTCCTCAAGGAAGCGCAGGAGATGATGTCGAAGATGGACCCGGCCGAGCTCCGGAAGCTCCAGGAGATGTTCATGAACATGTCTGCGGAGGAGAGGGCCGAGATCATGAAGAAAGGGAAGGACCTCGGCCTGATCTAAGATCGTAGTATACATTTTGCTATATTTCATATATGCTACCGAGCATGGGTATAGTTAAGGTCTCCGACGAATTACACGAACAGGTCCGGAAGGCGTCCAAGGCGCTCGACCGCTCCCTCAACTCCCAGGCCGAGCACTGGCTCAAGATCGGCATGCTGAGCGAACTCTACCGGGAGAAGACCTACGAAGAGCTCCGGAACCTCCTCTTCGCGCACGACGACCTCTCGATCGAGGGGATCCTCAAGAAGTCTCGGAAGAAATGATCAAGCTCAAGACCCCGCAGGAAATCCTCCTCTACCGCGAGACCGGCAAGGTCGCCGCCGAGGTCCTCACCATCCTCAAGGACCACATGAAGCCCGGGGTCGACACCTTCACCCTCGCGAAGCTCGCGGAGGACCTCATCCTCAACACGTACCAGGCCATCCCGTCGTCCATTGGCCAGTACGACTTCAAGTTCGCCCTCAACAGCTCCGTCAACAACGTCATCTGCCACGGGGTCCCCTCCCGGGACGACGTCCTCCGGGACGGAGACATCGTCAACCTCGACCTGACCGTGAAGAAGCACGGGCTCATCGCCGACACGTCTCGCATGTACCGGGTCGGGGAGATCTCTCCGGAAGCCCTCCGCCTCTGCCGGGTAACCCACGAGTGCCTCTGGAAGGGCATCGAGCAGGTGCGGCCGGGGAACACGGTCGGAGACATCGGCTTCGCGATCCAGCGGCACGCGACGAGGAACGACTTCACGGTCGTCCGCGAGTACTGTGGCCACGGCATCGGCCAGAAGATGCACGAAGACCCGCAGGTTCCGCACTACGGAACCAAGGGAAAAGGTCAGGTGCTCCAGGCGGGGATGACCTTCACCATCGAACCG
>SXUH01000201.1 GCA_005791855.1 Bdellovibrionales bacterium | reverse complement strand
TACCCAGAAATCTTCAAACTATTCTTCATCGGCTCTTTGATGAAGGGAGCTGGCGTGAGCCATGAGTACTTAAGGCCCGAAGAAAAATCTTCGTTGCCGTACTTGAAGTTTGATAGATAGCCTTTGATCTTTTCCATCCCGATCTTCGGAGTGAGCTCCTGAGAGAACCAGACCACGGAGTCCTTCATCCACGAGTCGGCCGTGTGGTCTTTATTCCACGGCTCGATGGGATGCTTGGTTCCGTCCCATTTGAGTGAGGAGGATTTGAGCTTGAGCACCTTCGAATCGAAGCTCATCACAGCGAGAGGCACCTTGAAGGTCGAGCAAGCGGGAAGTCGTTTCTGACAATTGTATGTCCCGATCTCTTCGACGTAGGACTGTTTCTCTACATCGTAGATCAAGAAGCAGACGTCTTTATCAGGGGTTTTGGTAGTAGAACTACACGCAGCGACAAGCGAAAGTAAGAAAAGAGATTTTAACATGCAGGAATTATAGCAGCAGCCTGAACTTAAACACAACACTCCAAACCACTACCGTTGCTCCATTCCTGGCCTGGCGGGGTTGATGGCGAAATGCTCATCTAAGACAGACTGCCGTGCCAGATTCTAGACCCTTCCCCCGACTCTGTAAAGGAGGCGAAAGGCTAAAACTTTTGGCTTGCGGCAATTCAAGAAATCCTTTAAAAAATTTATATGCAACATTCAAACAGCTCTCGTCTGCCATATATTATCGCAGCAATTGCGTTACTTTTGACTCTTATCGTATGGATGCTCATCGTACGGAGTGTGGATCTATACAATACCGACAGATTCAAGAACCTCTCCCGGAAGATCCAAGACGATATTTCGTTCAGACTAAATACTTACATTAATGCTATGTCTCAGACCCAGGCCATGGTGTCGGTCTCCCCGCTCCTGACGAGAAGGGCCTTCAAAGAATATGTGCAGAAACTGAACTTCTCAGAAGAGTACCCGGGTATCGAAGGCATCGGGATCGTCGAGCGTGTCCAAGCAAATGAGGTCCCGACACACATCTCTCAGGTTAAATCCGAAGGTTTTCCACACTACCGGATCTGGCCCAAGGCCAGAGGGAAGAAAGAACACTTCACGGTCACCAATCTCGAACCCCAGGACAAGAGGAATGCCCGGATCCTCGGGAACGACCTCTCCACGGACCCCGTGAAGTACAAGGCCATGCTACAGGCGCGGGACTCGGGAAAGACCACCGCGAGCGGGATCGTGAAGCTCGTCCAGGAAAAGAACCGCCCGGCCGAGGACGGGTTCATCCTCTTCGCCCCTCTCTACCGCTACCGGACTAGGAACCTCGCAGGCTTCATCTTCAGCGCCGTCAACACGGACCGGTTCTTCGACGACGTCTTCCAGGAGATCAACCCGAACTTCCCCATCGACTTCGAGATCTACCTCAGCGACAAGGTCGATCCGGCCAAGCTCGTCTACGACCACGACGGGAAGAACAGCTTCCGAGATCCGAACTTCGCCCCGGGTGCCGCGCTGGTCAATCCGATCAAGATCGGCGGCCAGACCTGGACCATCTACACCTACACGCTTCCGAAGTTCACCTGGGGCTTCTACCAGTCGATCCCGACCCTCGTCCTCTGCACGGGCCTTCTGATCTCGGGTCTCCTCTTCTGGATCACCCAGATCCACACCTCCCGGGCCGACCTCGAACTCTCCAAAGCCAAGGAGCTCGAAGCCGCGGCCCGGGAGAACGCCGTCCTCTACGAACAGGCCCAGGCCGCCCTGGCGGCGAGGGACGAGTTCCTGAGCATCGCCTCCCACGAGTTCAAGACTCCGCTGGCCTCCCTGAAGCTCCAGATCCAGTCCTTGGTCCGCTACATCGAGAAAGGGTCCATCTCCCAGATGTCCCAGGAGCGGTTCGAGAAGATGGCCTCGGTGTTCGTGACCCAGCTCGGTCGCCTCAACGACCTGGTGAACAACCTCCTCGACGTGACCCGTGCCCGGGCGGGGAAGCTCACTTTAAATAAGGAAGTTATCAACGTGGTGGAGGTGATCAACGAGATCATCGATCGCTTCAAGGTTCAGATCGAAGATGGCCAGACCTCGATCCATGTCTTCGCTCCGGCGGAGATCGTCGGGTGCTTCGACCGGACGCGGATCGAGCAGATCACCGAGAACCTCCTCTCTAACGCGGCCAAGTACGCCGCCGGGAAGCCCGTGAACCTCACCCTCGTCGAGGACAACGGTCGCCTGCGGATGGAAGTCCAGGACCGGGGAGTCGGCATCTCCCCGGAAAACATTGGAAAGATCTTCGAGAAGTTCGAGCGGGTTTCGGAGAACGACGAGAGCGTCAGCGGGCTGGGTCTTGGTCTCTACATCACAAAGCAGATCGTCGATGCCCACGGGGGCGTGATCCACGTCCAGAGTCAGGAAAACCTCGGGACGACGTTCACCGTGGAGCTCCCCATGGGCAACAACTTACACTAAGAAACTACTTCATGCTGTGGAAGGCAACCCGGTTCCCTTCCGTGTCGATGAACTGGGCACAGAACCCGTGCTCGCCGATCGAGGTCTTCGGCATGACGACCTTCCCGCCGGCGGTCGCAACTCGGTTCAATGGGGCGCTGAGGTCGTCTCCGCCGTTGAGGTAGACGATGGTGCCGTTCTCGTTCGGGATCGCTCCCGGGCCTTCGATGAGGCAGCCGGAGACTCCTTCCTTGTCCGCGCTGAGGAAGCACATCTTCGAACCTTCGAACTCCATGGTCTGGAGCTTCGTCCCGAGGACGGTGCTGTAGAACTTCATGGCGCGGTCGATGTTGGTCGCGGGGATCTCGAACCAGTTGATGGCGTTTTTTACGTTTGTCATTTCTTTGCTCCGGTAAAGGTGATGGAGTGAATTGGTTAGCAAATCACCGGGAGTTCATCAAAGAAATTGAACTGAGTTAAAAATAATTATTAAAAGATGGCGGAGTTGGAGAGATTCGAACTCTCGTATGGCT
>SXUH01000200.1 GCA_005791855.1 Bdellovibrionales bacterium | reverse complement strand
ATCAGCTACTAGCATAGGAGGTGCTCCACAAGCGAGGTTGCAGCTGAAAGACTTCTCCCGACTCCTAGCCCTGACGGTCCTCGTGTCCGGCGCCCCCGCGGTCGCCGCCCGGGCCCCGTCCTGGGAGAGGCCCTACAGGCCGGTGAAGATCGAAGAGGCCCACGTCCGCCTCGGCCACGCCCGTGACACCGCCCTCGACCCGGAGTCGCTGAAGGTCCTCGTCTGGAACATCAAGAAGGCCGAGCTGCCACTCTGGAGGAAGGAGTTCCTCGAGCTCGGCCACGGGAAGGACCTCCTCCTCCTCCAGGAAACCTACGGCAGCGACCTCTTCCTCTCGACCCTGGGCCTCTTCGGCTCCCACCGCTGGGACATGGGCGTGAGCTTCCTCTACACGCGGATCAACAACACGCCCACCGGATCGATGATCGGCTCGGCGGTGAGCCCGAGCACGGTCCTGGTCCAGCACTCTCCGGACCTCGAGCCCTTCGTCTTCACGCCGAAGGCGATCACCTTCGCGAGCTACCCGGTCCGCGGGTCGCGGGCCGAACTCCTCGCCGTCTCCGTCCACGGGATCAACTTCACGGACGCCGGAGCCTTCGAGCGGCAGATGCTCCGGGCGAAGAAGGTCATCGAGGGCCACCAGGGTCCGGTGGTCTTCGCCGGAGACTTCAACACCTGGTCCGGGCAGCGGACCCGGTTCCTCCGCACGCTGACGAAGGACCTCGGCCTCGGTGAGGTGGAGTTTCCGAACGGGGGCCGCCGGATGACGGGCCCCTTCTCCGGGCTCTTCCTCGACCACGCGTTCATCCGCGGGCTCCGGGTGAAGCGGGCGGAGGTCGTCGAAGCTTCCCTCGGCAGTGACCACAAGCCCCTCGACCTCGAGCTCGAGGTGCTCGGTCCCGAGCTGGAGTAGTTCACCGATGCCTAGAACGGAGACATACAGCAGAAGCAGGTGTCCGAGCAGTCGTCGGCCGTCGGCGCGACGGCGCAATTGACCCCCGGGTTCGAAGCGGAGCAAACCGGAGAGGACCCGGGGAACATGGCGCCGCACCGATCGATGCAGTCGCCGGTGAGGCTGCCCGACACTCGTTCGACGGGAACGAGCGAGAGAACTGTTATCATGCTTAGAGAAAGGAGAAGCTTAGCCATGGGAGGCCCTACAACTGGAAGATGAGCTTCTTGTAGTAGTTCCCCTTCTCTTCGAAGTCGCGGAACACGTCCGACCCCTCGTTTCCTGGACAGAGGAGGATGGTGTCCCCGGTCCGGGACTTCTGGTAGGCCAGGAGGACGGACTCGTCGAAGGACCCCACGAGGTAGGTCTGGGTGACGTCGCCGAGGAGCCGGTTCATGCTCTCCTTCACTTCCCCCACGAGCACCAGCACGCGGACCTTCTCGCGGATGATGTTGGCGTACTTGTCGAACATGATGCCCTCGACCTCCTTCCCGCCGGCGATGAGGATCACCGGTTCCTTGAAGGCTTCGAGGGAGGTCTTGAGCTCGTCCATGGTCTCGGACTTGGAATCGTTGTAGAAGCGGACTCCGTTCTTCTCCACCACGAACTCCAGGCGGTGCGGGATCCCCGGGAACTTCTCGATGCAATGCTGGATGGCCGCGTCGGAAACCTTGAGGGCCTTGCACGCGGTCATCGCCGCCATGAGGTTCTCGCGGTTGTTCACGCCGACGATCCGCATGTCGGTCACGCGGAACTCGGAGTGGTAGTGGATGTTCGAGTGGATGCGCTTGTCGTGGAAGTGGGTCCCCTGGATCTCGGAGATCACGCCCATGGTGACGAAGGACTTCCGGGAGTACCAGAAGGTCTGGGCCGGAGAACTCCGGAGGACGGAGTTCGAGGCGAGCTTGTCGAAGTTCACGATGAGGTAGCTCTCGGGCCCGAGGCCCCGGGCGACCTTGAGGGCCGTGTCCAGGTACTCGGCCGAAGACTTGAACCGGCCGAGGAGGTTCTTCTCCTCGAGGTTCGGGTACACGGCGAGGACCGGCTTGAAGGTCTCCACGGTCTGGAGCTGCTGCGGAGACACTTCGATCACGCAGTAGTCGATCTCGTCCTTGTTCGGGAGGGTCAGGTAGTTGATGAACGGCTCCTCGGAGGTTCCCCCGACGAAGACGTTCTTCTTGTCGACCTTCAGCGTGTAGCCGATCATCTGCGAGATGATGGTGCGGCCGTGGCTTCCGCAGACGGCGACGATGGGCCGGCTGCAGTTCTCGTAGGCGAAGGCGAAGTCCGAGTAGACCTGCCGGCCGTGCTCCTTGGCCACCCGGATCTGCGGGAGGTTCGGGTCGACGGAGGAAGAGTAGACCACGACGTCGGCTTCGATGAAGTCCTCGTTCTTGTGCTCTCCCAGGGTCATGGTCGGCGTCGGGGTGATCTTCCGGAGCCGCTTCACCTGCTTGTTGAGGTCGAAGATCGGCTTGATGTCCGTCACCTTGATCTCGCACCCGAGCTGGGTGAAGAGGTTGATGAGCGCGAACCCGGTCTTCCCGAGGCCCACGATGAGGACTTTCTTCCCTTTATACTTTTCCATGAGAGCTCCTTAAAGTTATCTTAGTTTCAACGTCGCCAGGGCGAGGATCGCGAAGATCAGACTCACGATCCAGAACCGCACGATCACCTTCGTCTCGGGCCAGCCCAGGAGCTCGAAGTGGTGATGGAGCGGAGCCATCTTGAAGATCCGCTTCCCCCGGGTCTTGAACGACGCCACCTGGAGGATGACGGAGATGGCTTCGATCACGAAGATCCCGCCGATGAGGACGAAGAGGAATTCGTTCTTCGTGAGCACCGCGATCGTCCCGAGGCAGCCGCCGAGGGAGAGCGACCCCACGTCTCCCATGAAGATCTCCGCCGGGTAGGCGTTGTACCAGAGGAACCCGACGCCGGCGCCGATGATGGCACTCACGAGCACCAGGAGCTCCCCGACGTCCGGGATGTGCGGGATGAAGAGGTAGCTCGCCATCTCGACGTGGCCCGCGAGGTAGGCCATGAGGCCGAGGGTGGACGCGGAGATGATGGTCGGGACGATGGCCAGGCCATCGAGGCCGTCGGTGAGGTTGAGCGCGTTGGACGAGCCGACGATCACGAAGGCCGCGAACGGGACGTAGAACCAACCGATGTCGAGCACCGGTTCCTTGAGGAACGGGAGGTGGATCATGGAATCGGTGACGCCGTACCTGATCATGACGTAGCTCGCGACCAGGCCAGTGGTGAACTGCCAGGCGAGCTTCTGCCGGGCGCTGACGCCCTTGGAGTTTTTCTTCAGGACCTTGAAGTAGTCATCCAGTCCTCCCAGGAGGAAGTACGAGATCGTCACGAAGAGCGCGATGAGGAACGGGAAGGAAACGAAGTTCCCGCAGATCAGAAGTGAGACGAACGCGCTTCCGATGATGAAGACGCCCCCGAAGGTCGGCGTCCCCTTTTTCTTCTTGTGCGTCTCCGGGCCATCTTCCCGAATGGATTGGCCAAACTGCCGCAGCTTCATGAGCGCGATGAACCGCTTTCCCCACAAAATGGAAACCATGGTTGCGATGGTGAACGCAAGGAATGATCTAAAAGTAATGTACTTAAAAACGTTGAAAAAATGGAACTCTTGACTTAGCGGGTAAAGCCAATGATACAGCATGTTTATCCCTTTAAAAAAGATAAACTTAAGTTATATCGAAGAGTGACTCCAATTGTAAAGAGCGAGACCCTTTTATAAAGTGGATCGGGTACTTCTTTAAACAGTTCGTTCTGTACTCATTCTTGAACTCCGCACTACTCGCCTTCGCGTTCCCATCTGGATTCCCAGAGACGTAAAACGACGCGAACCTTCCAACGAAGAAAACATTCTTAAACCCAAGCTCTTTTACGAAGTGACCGACCTCTTTATGATACTGGGGAGTTGACTCGCCAAGTTCATTCATGTCTCCCAAAACAACACATGCGTCAGAGAGCTTGTACCCTTGCTGGATCACACTGTCTCTGAAGCCCTCGAGGGCCACTTTCATCGATGAAGGGTTCGCGTTATAGGCATCCAGGAAAATGGACCGCTCTTCGAACTT
>SXUH01000199.1 GCA_005791855.1 Bdellovibrionales bacterium | reverse complement strand
AGGCGTCGGCGATCGTCGACAACATCGTCCTCCTGAACTACGTGGAGATCTCGACCCAGCTCCGCCGGGCCATCACGGTCCCCAAGGTCCGGGGGACGTCGATCCCGCAGATCACCAAGGAGTTCGTCATCGAGGCCGGCGGGATCCGGCTGCTCGAGGACGAGGCCGCCGGGGACGGCGTCGAAATGGTGCCGCAGCTTCCGCTGTCGAGCTACTACGGCATCCTCTCCCGGGCCCCGGCCCGGCAGAGTCCGGCGATCGAAAGTAAAATTGCCAGAGGTGAGGATCTTCCCGAGTCACCTAAAATGAGTTAGGGTGTCGCTGGAGCTTGAGAAGAAGTTTGACCTGATCACCGACTTCCTCCCGGACTGGGAGCGGATGCTGGAGCTCTTCAGCAAGGCGAGCGGCATGACCTCGAGCCTCTACCTCCCGGACCGGACCCGGGTCGCGGGGCCCTACGCCGGCTCGGCCTTCGGGAAGTTCCTCGTCGACTCGGGCCTCTT
The DNA here is from genome assembly GCA_005791855.1 of Bdellovibrionales bacterium. Classification (GTDB taxonomy): domain Bacteria; phylum Bdellovibrionota; class Bacteriovoracia; order Bacteriovoracales; family Bacteriovoracaceae; genus Peredibacter. Next base: position 9,529 of record SXUH01000199.1, on the reverse strand, counting down.
CGCCGTCGACGAGCTCGCCCACACCTTCGAGGCCGAGCGCTCGTACCTCGCGACGGTGGAGAAGAAGTTCGAGGACCTGCGGTTCAAGGACGGGCTGACGGTGAAGCTCCTCCCGATCCTGTCGCACAACCAGGTCCTCGGCGTCGTGGTCTTCGGGTGGTACTTCGACCACTTCCCGGATCCGGTGGAGTGCTTCAAGCTCTCGAAGGTCTTCAAGCAACCGGAGACGGCCTTCTGGCAGGCCGCCAGCGTCCAGGCGCCGACGAGCAGGGAAAAGGCCACGAACCACGCGGAGATGCTCTCGCTCCTCTGCTCGACCCTCACCCAGCAGCTGACCTACCTCAAGCACGCGACAGTGAACGCCCGGCTCAAGGACGAGCTCCTCGCGGTGGTCTCCCACGAACTGAAGACGCCGCTGACCTCCATCCTGCTCCGGGTGCAGATGCTCAAGAAGAACGGCCTCCAGCCGGAGAAACTCATGGACTTCGCCCACTCCCTGGAGTCCAACGCCCTGGTGCAGGTGAAGCTCATCGAGGACCTCCTGGACGCGGCCAAGGTCATCACCGGAAAGTTCAAGATCGAGTTCCTCCCCATCGACCTCAAGACCGTGGTCCTCGCCGCCGTCAACACCGTCGAAGCCTCGGCCAGTAAGAAGGACATCGCCATCCTCACCACTGGCCTCGACGCGAGCTACCCCTTCATGGGAGACGGGTTCCGGTTGCAGCAGGCCTTCTGGAACGTCCTGGCCAATTCGGTGAAGTTCTCTTCCCCGGGGGGGAAGATCCACGTCTCCCTCACGCAGAACGTCTCGAGCTACGTGATCAAGATCCAAGACCACGGCCAGGGCATCGAGCCCTCCTTCATGCCCTTCCTCTTCAACAAGTTCTCCCAGCACGAGTCTGAGGAGATCCATGGCAACGGTGGCCTGGGGCTGGGCCTCTCTCTGGTGAAGACCATCATCGAGCTGCACCACGGGACGGTGGAAGTGGAGAGCGCCGGAGCTGGGAAGGGGAGCACGTTCCAGATAAATCTTCCGCGGACCGCATCCTAGCCTCCGTCGTCGAGCGAACCGGTCGGATTTAATTCCCGCAATCTTCAATTTACCGATCGAGCTTTTTTGCTAAGATCTTCCCACGGGAGATCACCATGAAAATCAATTCCATCCTCGGTGCCATCGGAAACACCCCCCACGTCAGAATCAACCGCCTCTTCGCCGGCCACGGCGGGGAAGTCTGGATGAAGCTCGAGCGCCAGAACCCCGGGGCGAGCATCAAGGACCGGATCGCTCTGTGCATGATCGAAGAAGCGGAGAAGCGCGGGGACCTCAGGGCCGGGATGACCATCATCGAACCGACGTCGGGGAACACGGGGATCGGCCTCGCCCTGGTCTGCGCGGTGAAGGGCTACAAGCTCCTCCTCGTGATGCCGGAGTCCATGTCCCTCGAGCGGCGCCGGCTCATGAGCGCGTACGGGGCGAGCTTCGAGCTCACGCCGCGGGAGAAGGGGATCAAGGGCTCCATCGAGAAGGCGAAGGAGCTCCTGGCGAAGACCCCGGGCAGCTGGATGCCCAACCAGTTTGATAACCGGGACAACCTCAAGATCCACGCGGAGACCACCGCCCAGGAGATCTTGGAGGACTTCCCTCAGGGCCTGGACTACCTCATCACGGGCGTGGGCACCGGCGGGCACATCACCGCGGTCGGGAAGATCCTGAAGGAGAAGTTCGGAACGAAGGTCGTCGCGGTGGAGCCCGCGGATTCGCCGGTGCTCTCCGGTGGCCAGCCGGGGCCCCATCCGCTTCAAGGGATCGGAACCGGGTTCGTCCCGAGCATAGTCGACCGAGCGGTCTTCGACGACGTGGTGACCATCACGAAAGAAGAAGCCTTCGAGATGGCCCAGCGGTCGGCGAAGGAAGAGGCCATCTTCGTGGGGATCTCCTCGGGCGCCGCCCTCGCCGCCGTGAAGAAGTACCTTCCGAAGACAAAGGGCGGGCGGATCCTGACCTTCTGCTACGACACGGGGGAGCGCTACCTCTCGGTGCCGGGACTGTTCGAGTGAGGCCCGGGCACGCCTCCGTGGAAGCGTGCCCGGAGGCCTAGGATTTCTTCGAGCTCTTTTTGCTCGTCTTCTTCTTACCACTGGCCTTTTTCGTGGCCGTCTTGCCGGCCTTCTTCGTGGATTTTTTCTTTGAAGCCTTCTTCTTTTTCTTCTTCGCTCCACCGTCCTGCTTGTTCACCGTGGCCCAGGCGATCCGCTCGGCGTCCTCGGACTTCCCGCCGCGCATCTTCACACTCTTCTCGATCTTCGAGGCCTGTCGCTTCTGCTTGCTTGAATAGCTGGCCTTACTTCCTCTTGCCATGACGAACTCCTTAGAAGTGTTTTTGCCGCGTCTGTGCAGCTTTTTATTCCACCAACTCTAGCAAAAAAAAACCTTTAACCAATCGGAGCACTGCCATCTTTAGGATAAATTGAATCTACTGCTATCGAATCGTTGGCCCTCGGTACCTCTACGCAATCTTAAATTTTTTAAAAAACATGACTTCAAAAGTTCAACTGTTTTAATCTTTCTTGAGCTATCTGATTAACCAACGGAATGGTGAACCATGAAGATTACCAGCATCAAAACGATCTCCGGGCCCAGCGTCTACCACCACCGCCCCGTGCTCATCATGACTCTGGATCTCGGAGACCTCACGGAGAAGGCCAGCACCGATTCCCCCGGCTTCACCGATCGCCTCCTCGGGGTCCTTCCGATGCTACGGGAACACCGCTGCTCTCCGGGATACGTCGGCGGCTTCGTGGAACGCCTGAACCGCGGAACCTTCGCGGCCCACATCACCGAGCACGTGGCCCTCGCACTCTCGGAGCTGGCCGGGATCGGCGTCGGCTACGGCAAGGCGATCTACGGCGGGGCCCCGGGGATCTACAAGGTCGTCATCCGCTACAAGTCCGAAGAAGGGATGAAGTGCGTCCTCGAGGTGGCGACGGAGCTCGTGTGCGCCGTCTGGCAGGGCCGCCCCTTCGATCTGGAAGAAGGCCTGGGCCGGATCAAACGAAGCGTTCGGAGATCCGAGCTTGGGCCCAGTACGAAGGCCATCGTCCAGGCGGCGCAGGAAAGAAACATTCCGTGGCGCCGGCTCGACGACCTGAGCTCCGTCCAGCTGGGGTACGGGAAGCACCGGAGGATCATCCAGGCCACGACCACCTCGGAGACCAGTGACATCGGCGTCGCCATCGCCCAGGACAAGGGGCTCACGAAGAAGTATCTGGAAGAAGCCGCCATCCGCGTCCCCGCGGGGAGGGTCGTCGGTGATCTGGAGGAGGCCCTCGAAGCCTTCCGGGACCTCGGGGCACCGGTGGTGCTCAAGCCCCTGGACGGGAACCACGGCCGGGGAGTGTTCCTGAACCTCACGACCGAAGCCGAGGTGGCGGAGGCGTTCAAGCTCTCCCAGGTGCATTCGGCCGAGATCCTGGTCGAAGAGTCCTACAGCGGGAAGGACTACCGGGGCGTCGTCGTCGGGGGGAAGTTGGTCGCGGCCTCTCACCGCATCCCAGCCCACGTCATCGGTGACGGCGTGAGATCGATCCGGGAGCTCGCCGAGGTGGAAAATAGAAGTCCTCTCCGGGGCGAGGGCCATGAGAACGTCCTCACCAGGATCACCTTCGATGATGAAACAGAGATCTTCTTAAAGAAAAATGGAATCGCACTTACGGATATTCCGAAGAAGGAGCAAATCGTCTACCTGCGAGAAACCGCGAACCTCTCTACGGGCGGAAGCGCGGACGACGTGACCGACGTCGTCCATCCGGAGATCCGGGTCATGTGTGAACGGGCCGCGCGGATCGTGGGCCTGGACGTGTGCGGGATCGATCTGGTGATCGAAGACATTGGCCAGAGCTTGAGCGGACAGAGGGGTGGGATCATCGAGGTCAACGCGGGCCCCGGGATTCGCATGCACCATTATCCGCGCAGGGGCAAGCCGCGGGACGTGGCCGGTGCCATCGTCGAGAACCTCTTTCGAGAAAACCAAACCGGTCGGATCCCCATCATCGCCATCACCGGGACGAACGGGAAGACGACCGTCACGAGGATCGTCAGCCACATCCTCGCGGGCTCCGGGGAGAACGTCGGCACCACCACCACCGACGGCATCTACCTCAACGGGAATCTGCTCTCCGCGGGAGACACCACGGGCCCGGTCTCGGCCCGGACCATCCTCGGCGACCCGTCGGTGGACGTCGCAGTGCTCGAAACCGCCCGCGGCGGGATCGTCAAGCGGGGCTTGGGCTTCGACTGGTGCGACGTGGGGATCATCACTAACATCCAGGCCGATCACATCGGCCAGGACGGGATCGAGAGCGTGGAGGACATTCTCTGGATCAAGTCCCTGGTGGTGGAGAGGGTCCGGAAGGGCGGGACCCTCGTGCTCAATGCGGATTCCCCGGAGCTCCTCCGGCTTGTCAAAGAAAAGCCCCAGCTCCTGGAAGACGATCGGAAGCTCGTGTACTTCTCCCTGGAGGAGGAATCGGAAGCCATCATGGAGCACGCCCATCGTGGCGGAACCTGCTACTTCCACCGGCAGGGAGCGATCTACGAACTCAAGGAAAACTCCGCCAGACTCCTCCTCCGGTCGACGGAAATCCCGATCACCATGGGCGGGACTTCCACCTACCAGGTGGCCAACGCTCTGGCAGCGATCGCGGCCTCTACCGCCGTCGGCGTGCCGATGGACTCCGTCATCGAGGGCCTCCGGTCCTGTAGTAACAAGCACAACCCTGGCCGCACGAACCTGTACCAGATCGGGAAGGGGCACCTGCTCCTGGACTACGGACACAACCCGGACGCCTTCATGTCCGTCGGAGAAATGGTCCGGAAGTGGGGGACGAAGGTCGTCACCGGCATCATCGGCACACCGGGGGACCGCGCCGACCGGATGATCTCTCTGGCGGGGATGGCGGCGGCGCACGTCTTCGACAAGATCATCGTCCGGGAAGACGACGACCTCCGGGGCCGGAAGGCCGGGGACGTCGCCCGGCTCCTCCTCGGGGCCATCGCGACGGAGAACAAGACGATCCCGACCGAGGTCGTCCTGAACGCCCGGGAGGCCCTGGACCTCGCGGTGAGAGAAATGGAAGAGGGGGAGGTGCTGGTGTACTTCTACGAAGACCTCGAGGCCATCACCCGTGCCCTCCGGGAGCACGGGGCCGTGCCGGTGGACGGGATCCACGCCGATCCAGAAGAAAGGGAACACCATGGCCGCCTTGATCATTAAGAACTGCGAAGTCTACTCGCCGAAGCCCCTGGGGAAGAAGGACGTCCTCACCATCAACGGAAAGATCATCTGGATCGGAAAGACCGACGAGGCCGCCCTCGAGCGCACCGGGATCCGGCCGGAGGTCATCGACGGCGAAGGCACCTACCTGACACCCGGATTCATCGACCCTCACGAGCACCTCGTCGGCGGCGACGGCGAAGGGGGCTTCTGGGCCCGGACCTTTCCCATCACGCTGCCCGAGCAGGTCCTGGGAGGGATCACCACCGTCGTCGGTTGCCTGGGTGTGGACACCATCACGTACAACATGCTCTCGATCCTGGGCCACGCCCGGTCGCTCATCGACGAGGGGATGAACGTCTTCCTCTGGACCGGCGGCTACGTGCTCCCGAGCTGCACCGTCACCGGCGGGATCCGCTCGGACGTCCTCCTCATTCCGGAGATCATCGGGGCCGGCGAGCTCGCCGTCTCCGACCCCCGGAGCATCCTCCCGCGCACCGACGAACTGGCGAAGGTCGTCACCGAAGCCTACACCGGTGGGATGCTTTCGCAGAAGTGCGGCTGCACGCACTTCCACATGGGGGACGGGAAACGCAACCTCGAACAGATCTTCAAGCTCCTCAAGGACTATGACATCGAGCCAGAGGTGGTCTACCCGACCCACGTGAACCGGAACCCCGAGCTCCTGAAGCAGGCGGTGGAGCTCACCCACCTGAAGGTGACCGTGGACATGGATACGACGGAGGAGAAGCTCGCGGAGGAGCTCGGGAAGTTCGTGGAGCTCGGCGGGGACCTCGAGTACGTGACAATTTCCACGGACGCCTCCTTCAGCTCGCCGAAGACGCTCTACGGCCAGCTCCGGGACGTCATGCGGGAACTCAAGTGGCCCCTGGAGAAGGTTCTCCCGCTCGTGACGACGAACACGGCCCGGGTGCTCAAGCTCGGCGCCAAGGGGAAGATAGAGATCGACGCGGACGCGGACCTCGTCCTCCTCGACAAGAAGGACCTCCGGATCCGGGACGTGGTCCTCGCCGGGAAGGTCTACGTGCGGGAGGGCCGCTTCGTCCACCGGCTCAAGCAACTCGAAAACTCTAACAGGAACATCGAACTCCATGGTAAGAAAGAAATCCGGTAAGCTCATCATCATCGGCGGGAAGGAAGACAAGGAAAACGACAAGGAGATCCTCCGGGTCGTCGCGGAGGGGGTCGGGAACGGAAAACTCTGCATCGTCTCCGTGGCGAGCGCGGTGGGCGACGAGCTCTGGGAGATCTACCGGAAGGTCTTCCGGGACCTCGGGGTGAAGAAGCTCAGCCACCTCGACGTCTACCACCGGCACGAGAGCGTGGACACCAAGGCCCTCGCCGCCGTGAAGGACGCCGACGCCATCTTCTTCACGGGCGGGGACCAGCTCAAGATCACGAGCGAGCTGGGCGGGACCGTGGTCCTCGACCGGATCCTCGAGATCTACCACGGAGGAGGCATCATCGCCGGAACCTCCGCCGGGGCTTCGGTCATGGGAGAGACCATGATGATCGAGGGGAAGTCCGACGCCTCCTTCCGCATCGGCACGGGGCTAAAGATGGCGCCGGGCCTCGGGCTCATCCCCTGCATGCTCATCGACCAGCACTTCGCCGAACGGGGCCGGATCGGCCGGCTCATCGGGGCCACCGCTCACAATCCGAAGAACCTCGGCATCGGCATCGACGAGGACACGGCGATCGTGGTGGACAACCAGCAGCGGTTCCACGTCCTGGGCTCCGGGGCCGTCTACGTCCTCGACGCCCACGAGGCGAGCGGCTGCAACCTCTCCGAGGGCGAGGAGAACTCGGCCCTCTCGATCTTCAACGTCAAGCTCCACCTCCTGGTGAAGGGAGACTGGTTCGACGTGCACAGGAGGATCCCCCACAAGCAAGACCTAAAACCCAAGAGCTGACTTAGGAGAAACACATGGGTCACCCGCGAACCGCACTAGTCATCCACGGAGGCGCCGGCCGGTACAAGTCCGGCATGACTCCGGAAAAAGAACGGGCCTTCCACGCGGCCCTGAACGAAGCCCTGCTCCAGGGCCACCAGGTCCTCCGGCTCGGCGGCTCCGCCCTGGACGCGGTGGAGAGGGCGGTCAATTCGCTGGAGGACTGTCCGCTCTTCAACGCTGGCCGGGGCTCGGTCTTCACCCACAACGGGAAGATCGAGATGGACGCCGCCATCATGGACGGGAAGAACCTCTGCGCCGGCTCCGTGGCCTTCGTCACCAGCATCAAGAATCCCATCACGGCCGCCCGGGCGGTGATGGAGAGGACGGAGCACGTGATGCTGGTGGGGCCCGGGGCGGAGGAGTTCGCCCGCGACGCCGGGGTGACCATCGTCGACCCGTCGTACTTCTTCACCGAGGCCCGGTGGGAGAGCTGGCAGAAGATCAAGAACCAGGAGCACACGGAGCTCAACCTCGGGACCGTGGGCGCCGTGGCCCTGGACCAGCACGGGAACCTCGCCGCCGCCACTTCCACCGGCGGGATGAACAACAAGAAGTTTGGCCGCATCGGCGACTCGGGGATCGTCGGCGCCGGCGTCTACGCCAACAACCGCACCTGCGCCATCTCCTCGACCGGCCACGGGGAGTACTTCATGCGCCTGTGTTCGGCTTACGACATCTCGGCGCTGATGGAGTACCGGGGCCTCTCGCTAGAGGAAGCCGCCCAGGAAGCGATCAACCGGAAGATGCACGACCTCGGCGGGACCGGCGGGATCATCGGCGTGGACCGGGTCGGGAACGTCACCATGGACTTCAACACCGACACCATGTTCCGGGGCTACGTGAAAACCGACGGCGTCACCTGGACCGGGGTCGGCGACGACGTGACCCACAAGGAATTTAGAACTTGAAGGAGCAGAAGCCCTGGCCCCAGTTACTTCCCTGCATGTAGCGGTTGGTATCCACCCGGAAGTTCTCGGCGCTGTTCCTCACACCCACGTTCCCGCGGATGTGGGAGACGAAGTCCAGCGACTCGTACCCGACGCCGAGGATCTTCGGGATGACGCTCGAGACGAGGGGGCCGTAGGCCTTGAAATGGCAGGCGAGGAACATGGACATGAAGTCGTGGCGGTTTAGGCCCTCGACGCCGCGGCCGTGGGTGAGGAAGGTGAGGTTCCGGTTCTTGGCGAGCTTCTTGATGATGTAGCCGTAGCGGTCGATCTTCTGCCGGAGGGCGAAGAACTCCCCGAAGACGTCTCCGGATGAGTTCCCTTCTCCGAGGGCGCGCAGCCAGTAGTGGTCCGCGATCCCGTCCAGGTACCCGCCGGCCGTCCCCATGGCGTAGTAGAAGAAGTTCATCATGCCGAGGAAGCGCTTGCGGTTGTCGTAGTCGTCGTAGTTGGCCTGGAGATAGATCTGCCACAGGTCGATGGCGGTTCCCGGGCGCGAGGTCTTCACCGCCTGCTCGAAGGCATCGAGGAATTCCCGGAGCTGGTCCTGATCGGGATCCGAGCTCTTCCGGAGAGTGTCGGCGAGGATCTTGTCCCCGGCCATGCACGGGTTCGGATCCTTCACCCCGAAGTAGTTGTTACTGTTCTGGGTCGCGCAGAAGGGGTCGAGCTCCTTGATGATCGCGTCCACGTTCCGCCGACACTGGAGGATCTTCAGCGGCGGCGTGGCCAGGCAGGCCGCCTTCGCGATGATGGCCGGGAGCTTGAACTTACTCCGCTGGATCCCCCGGAGCCGGTCGTCGGCCGCGGCGATCTCCGCGCGGCAGAGCTGGGTGTTCTCCGTGGTCGAGAGGAGGTCGAGGAAGGCGACGAGCCGCTCCTCGTAGTTGGTGAAGTAGGTGAGGTTGAGCCGCTGGAGCCTGCCGTGGAAGGCGGAGCTCAGCGCCGCCGCCCCCGGCCTGTTGTTCCGGGCGCACTGGGTGAGCCCTTCGCCTCGGAAGTTCAGGATCTCGATCACCCGGAAGTTCAGGATCTGGGCCTGGAACTCTCTGACGTTCGCGGACGCCGCCCGGGTGAGCGCTACGAGGGCGAGGAAAAGGATGAGGGTTTTCATGGGAGGATAGTACCCGAGGGAGGCGAAAAGGTCCCGGGCGGGTAAGGAATTACAGGGGGTGTCTAGGGATTAGACAGCGTTTTTGGACGTCTATTGATAAGAAAAGCAATTAATAAATACGAACCCCTCGTAATTTTATAATTACTTTTAGGCCAACTTGGCATTACTCCAGAACACGCTTAGATCAATTCGTCCGTTCCCGCTTCTGCGAGGTCTTTT
>SXUH01000198.1 GCA_005791855.1 Bdellovibrionales bacterium | reverse complement strand
TGGTGGGCCTGGGTGAAACCTGGTCTGAGATCCAGGAAACCCTCGAGGACCTCCGCGCCGTCGGGGTGGACATCGTGACCTTTGGCCAGTACCTCCAGCCCAGCAAGCGGCACCTCAACGTGGAGAAGTTCTACACTCCAGAAGAGTTCGAGGAGCTCAAGCGCCTCGCCCTCAAGATGGGCTTCAAGTTCGTGGCCTCGGGCCCGCTGGTCAGAAGTTCCTACAAGGCCGCCGACTTCCTCGACTACATGGAAGCAAAAGCGTAATGGATGGAAACGGAAACCTTCCTGCACCGGGACCTGAGTTCCTTCGGCCTTAGCCGCTCCGACGTCGAAGCCCTCGACGAGCGGACCGTCGTCGTCACCCGGTGGAACTGGGACTACTCCCTGGGCCACCGGTTCCAGCGCTTCTGCGTGGACCTCCTTGAGACGCAGCCGAAGCTCCGGGTGCTCATCTGCTGCAGCCACCCCGAGGTCCTGACCAATGGCCGGGGCCTCCAGAAGCCGCGGAAGGGCGAAGTCATGGAGCTCAAGGAGTTCTCCGTCGAAGATCCGAACCGGCTCCCGTTCCCCTTCTTCCAGATCGAGCGCGGCGGGGGCTTGACCTTCCACCATCCAGGACAGTTCATCTTCTACCCCATCGTGAAGCTCAGCCCGGCGAGACTTTCGCTCTCGACCATGATCGACCAGATCTTCGACTTCTCCATCGACGTCCTGGAGTCCTGGGACCTGCGGGGCGCGCACCACGAGCACCGGCTCCTCGGGCTCTGGCACGGCGACCGGAAGCTCGCCTCCATGGGGATCGCCATCGAGCGGCTCACCACCTTCCACGGCATGGCGATCAACATTCGAAGAAACGACGAGATGAGGCGGGCGCTCGCGGAGCTGAACCCCTGTGGCCTCAGCTTGGGCCAGTACGTCTCCGTGGAGGAGCTCACGAACCTCCCGCCGGAGCCGCTGGAAGATTTCAGGAAAAAGTTTTTACAAAGGATCCGGCATGAGTGGAAATAGCTTCGGCAAGGTGTTCAAGGTGACGACCTTCGGGGAGTCTCACGGAGAGGCCCTGGGTGTGGTCATCGATGGGATCCCCGCGGGCCTCGCGGTGGACCCGGGGGCCCTCGCGGCGGAGCTCAAGCGCCGGGCCCCGGGCCAGCACGAGGTCCACACCTCCCGCCGGGAAGCCGATCTTCCGGAGATCCTCTCGGGGGTCTTCGAGGGGAAGACCCTGGGCACGCCGATCACGGTGATCGTGAGGAACACCAACCAGCGGAGCCAGGACTACGAGCCGCTCAAGGACTCGTACCGCCCGGGCCACGCCGACCGCACGACCATCATGAAGTACGGTGTGCGCGACCACCGCGGCGGCGGGCGGGCCTCGGGCCGCGAGACGCTCTCCCGGGTCATCGGGGGCTACTTCGCGGGCCTCGTCACCCCGGACGTTTCCTTCTACGCCTACATCCAGGAAGTGGGGCGCTTCAAGCTCCGGAAGAAACCGACCCACCAGACTCCCCGCGGGGAGATCAACGTCCCGGACGAGGAGCTGAGTTCCGAGGTCATCGCGCACCTAAGAGAGTGCAAGGAGAAGGGAGAATCCCTGGGCGGCGTCGTCGCCCTCTCCATCACCGGCGCGCCCGGCGGGCTCGGCGAACCGGTCTTCGACAAGCTCAAGGCGGACTTCGCCAAGGCCATGCTTTCGCTCCCGGCGTGCGTCGGATTCAGCGTCGGCAGAGGCTTCGAGCTCGCGGGCCTCTCCGGGAGTGAGGCGTCGACGGACGCCGCGAACTTCGGGGGCATGGAGGGCGGGATCTCGAACGGCGACGAGATCTTCCTCCGGGTCGCCTTTAAGGCCCCGTCGACGATCGGCGAGAAGGCGAAGGCCGGCCGCCACGACCCGTGCATCCTCCCGCGGGTGGTTCCCGTGGTGGAGGCCATGGCGAAGATCGTTATTGCTGATCACTTCCTTCGACAGGCTTCCTACGCTTCGTTTCTTCCCGGAGGAACTGGTCGGTGAGGCTGATCAGGGCCTGGGAGCGCCGGCGCAGGCCCTGGAGCTCCTCGGTCTGAGACGCTTCTTCCAGAAGCTGGGCCTCCCCGTCCTTCCACTTCCAGAACCGGTCGTGGTGGAAAGCTCCAGCCTTCCCCGCGAGGAGCCCGGAGGTGTTCATGGCGAAGGACTCCTCGGAGAGGAGGTTCTCTCCTAGCTTCACGTACTCCTGGTTCGGGAGCACGAGGTTGTAGAGCGTGGGGAAGATGTCCTCGTGGGAGCCGAACTTCGAGGTGTCCACTCCCGCGGGCCTCGCGCGCTCCGGGATGGAGAGGTAGAACGGGACGGCGTAGCGACGGAACTCCTCCGGGTGCCCCACGCCCTTGGCGATCCAGAAGCTGTGGTCCCCGGTGAGGGCGACCACCACCTTGTCCTTCATCGGCGAGGTGCGGATCCGTGTCAGGAACTCCCCCATCTTCTGGTTGGCGTACTGGAAGCCCAGGAAGCGCTTCTTCGCGAGGTCGGCGTCGATGGTGAGGGTCTCGAGCACCTCCGGGGTGAGGTTCATCGGAAGCGGATTGTACGACGACGGGTACTCGAAGGGCGGGTGGTTCGAGGTCGTGAGCACCAGGAAGAACTGGGGCCTCGTGGCCGTCCGGATCTGCTCGTCGATGAAGGAGTAGAGGTACTCGTCGAAGACGCCCCATTCGTTGCCGAGGTCCCGGTCGGAGAAGTTGTTGAGCTCCGGCATGGCTTCCCGGATCTCGTCCGCGCCCCAGAGGTGGTCGTAGGCCTGCACGTCCAGGTACTTCCCGAGGTCGCGCCAGCCGAGCTTCCCGCCGTAGATGAAGTGGGTGTCGTAGCCGCTCTCCTTGAACGGGAGGTGGCCGGAGGACGAGAGCGGCGTCTTCATGAACTGGGACTCGGAGAGGTAGCGGGCCCCGGGTCTGGTCACCAGAGAGGTGGCCACGGAGACGATGCTCCCGATGGTGCCGTTGTCGGCGGGGAGGAAGTTCTTGAAGAGCAGCCCGCTTTCGAAGTGCTCCTTGAGCTCTCCCAGGAGCTGGAACTCGGGTGAATCCTTCTCGTTCCAGAAGCTCCCGAAGCTCTCCATCACCACCAGCACCGTGTGGGGCTTCAGGGCGCCGAAGGTGGTCTTCGCCTCCGTCTTCGACCGGAGCGAACTCCGGAGGTCCCCCGCCGGCTCCGTCCCGCGGAGAACCCGGTAGGCCTCCTGCCAGTCCCGGAACTTGTAGTCCCGGAGGTAGTCGAACTGGGCCACCCCGAAGGTCTTCCGGATCTTCAGGGCCCGGTTGAAGGTCAGGACACCGTTGAGGGCGACCTCGTTGATGAATTCGTTCTGGCTGATGTGGGCGTCCTCGAGGGAGAGCGGGAGGCGGGTGAAGTTCCCGCGGCCCATGAAGGCCAGCGCCCCGACTCCGGTGAGGAGGCAGAGGACGACCTTGACGGGCTTCACCCTGCTCTTCAGATCGAACTCGAACGGGGAGAAGAGGAACTTCACGAAGCGGAAGAACCCGTAGTGGAGGAAGAAGATGAGGGTGAGCCACAGGGGGAGGTTGTAGTTCTTCCAGATGGAGGTGAGCACCGCCCGGGTGTCGTCTTCGAAGAAGCCGAAGAAGAGGATGTTCAGGTGGTCCTGGAAGTAGGAGTAGAAGCTGTAGTCGAAGACCCAGACCCAGGCCACGAGGAGGTAGCCCAGGTAGAGGAGGGCCACGGTGAGGAAGCGCACGAGCTTGATGGTCCGCTTCCCGGGGACGAAGAAGGCGAGGTTCAGGAGGATGAACGGGAGGGCGTTGACGTAGGCCAGCGGCATGAGGTCGTAGCGCAGGCCCAGGAAGAAGGCCTTCCGGAGCTCGGGGAGGTTCGACCGGAGGGTCGCGAGGTCTCCGAAGTAGAGCGCGAAGGAGGACCGGGCCAGGAGGAGGAGGAGGACGAAGATCAGGAAGAGCAGGACCTGGTTCTTCACCCAACGCCAGTAGAAATGTCTGAATGACAGGTTCATGAGTCCCTCGGATGCCGGGCCCCGGGCCTAGTCGTCGGAGTTGTTGCCGAACATGAGGTTCCTTTCGAAGTCCTCGGGCTTGGTGGCATTTGCTTTCGCTTCATCCATTGATATCAAACCCTCTTTATAAAGGCTCGTGATATGTTGGTCAAAGCTCTGGGCCCCGGACGTGTTCCGGCCCTTTTCGATGTAGGTGTAGATCTCTTTGGTCTTCTGCGGGTCGAGGATGGCCTCCTTGATCCCGGGGTTGTTGATCATGATTTCCTGCGCCGCGACCCTCCCCTTTCCGTCCACCGTCTTCAGCAGTCGCTGGGAGATGGTCGCGTGGAGGTTGTCGGAGATCCGCGTCCGCACCACGCTCTGCTCTTCCGGCGGGAACATGGAGATGAGTCGGCCAATGGTGCTGAGGGCGTCGGTGGTGTGGACCGTCCCGAAGACCAGGTGGCCCGTCTCCGCGGCCTTGAGGGCGATGGAGATCGTCTCCGCGTCTCGCATCTCTCCGATGAGGATGATGTCCGGGTCCTGCCGGAGGGCGGACCGGAGGGCGGAGTTGAAGTCCGAGGTGTCCTGGCCGATCTCCCGTTGCGTGATCCGCGACTTGATCGGCGTGTGGACGTACTCCACCGGGTCCTCGAGGGTCAGGATGTGGGAGGCGGCCGTCCTGTTGATGTAGTTGATCATGGCCGCGAGGGTGGAGCTCTTCCCCGACCCGGTGGCGCCGGTCACGAGGACCAGGCCCGCGTTGGCGCCGGCGATCTTGTTGATCACCTCCGGGAGCTTCAGCTCTTCGGTGGTCGGGATCTTGTCGCTGATGAGCCGGAGGATCAGGCCCAGCTTCCCCTGGTAGCGCATGAGGTTGTAGCGGACCCGGCACACCTTTGGGATGGAGAAGGATCCGTCGTGCTCCTTGATGGTGTCGAGCTTGCTCAGGACGGCCTGGTCCTTGATCATCTGCCCGCAGACCATCTTCATGTCATCGTTGGTGAGCGGATCGAGCTTCACCTGGATGAGGTCCCCGCGCATCCGGAAGCACGGCTTCTCATCTGTTCTCAGATGGATATCACTCACGTTCGACGCTGCCGCGGAGCGGATAAGATTGATGAATGCTTCTCTGGTTAGTGCCATGGGTTTCTCATTTACTAAAAATATTCTAACTTATCGTGTATATTGGAATAAAGATGAGAAAATTCTAACCTCCGACGGAATCGATCAACTATGCTTTTAACCTGGGACAAAGAAGAGATCTTCACGGACGGAGACCAGTACTTCGATCGACTCTTGTCGGACATCGACCAGGCGAAGGCCGAGCTCCTGATCGAGATCTACATGTTCAACGACGACACCCTCGGGGACCTCATCGCCCGGCACATCCTGGCCGCGAAGGCGCGCGGGGTGGAGGTCCAGATCATCGTCGACGGGGTGGGGAGCTACACCTTCTTCAACCGGCTCCACAAGCTCTTCGAGGCGGCGAAGATCCCCGTGAAGATGTACAACCCGCTCCCCTTCTACCACCCCTACTACGGAGACGTGACCTACAAGAAGAAGTGGCAGATCTTCGCCAACCGGCTCATGCGGCTCAACGTCCGGGACCACCGGAAGATCATCATCATCGATGGCCGGATCATGTACACCGGGAGCTTCAACTTCACCGGCGAACCCACGCGGTACCACTCGGGCCATCCGTGGAAGGACATGGGGGCCCGGGTCGAGGGGCCGCAGGTGAACTTCGCCATCCTGAACTTCAAGAAGATCTGGAAGCTCCGGGAGTACCTGAAGTACAAGAAGACGCTGAAGAAGGTGGTGAACTGGCGGTACGCCCCCCTGCGGCTGAACAACACCCTCTTCATGAAGCGCTACTTCTACAAGAACTTCATGAATAAGATCAACCACGCCCGGAAGCGGATCTGGTGCATGACCCCCTACTTCATCCCCACCAGTAAGATGATCTTGGCCCTCGGGAAGGCGGCCGACCGGGGCGTGGACGTGCGCATCCTCCTCTCCTCCCAGCCGGACGTCGAGGTGTTCCGCTGGCTGCAGTACTTCTACCACTCATACCTGATCAATAAGGGCGTGAAGATCTACCACTACACGGATTCGATCCTCCACGCCAAGAACTACATCATCGACGACTGGACCACCGTGGGATCGACCAACCTGAACCATCGGAGTTTCCTCCACGACTTAGAGGTGGACCTTGTGATCCAGAACAAGGAAAATATCGACAGGATCACGGACCACTTCCTGGCGCTCACCCCGCCGGAGCGGCAGGTGTCGGCGGACTACATCAAGGACTGGCCCGTCTGGCACCGGGCCATCTCCCGGATCTTCTACCTCTTCAAATACTGGTTCTAAGAAATGAAACTCCGAATCCTCTCCTACAACATCCACAAGGGCTTCACCATCACCAACCGGGACTTCATCCTCGAGGAGATGCGCCTGGCCCTCCGGGAGATGAACGCGGACATCCTCTTCCTGCAGGAGGTCCTCGGGAACCACGACGACAAGAAGTGCAAGATCCCCAACTGGGCCACGGCCATCCAGTTCGAGTACCTGGCCGACACCGTCTGGCCCCACTTCGCCTACGGCAAGAACGCCATCTACCCCGAGGGCCACCACGGAAACGCGATCCTGAGCAAGTTCCCCATCGTCGACTGGTCCAACCACGTGATCTCCACCAACCGCTTCGAGCACCGCGGCCTCCTCAAGGCGCGGATCCAGATCCCGCAGACGGGCCAGGAGATCCTCCTCGCCAACACGCACCTCGACCTCACCCAGAAGGGCCGCAACCTCCAGACGAAGATGCTCATCCAGCACCTGAACCGCGACCGGGACCTCCCCTGGATCCTGGTGGGCGACTTCAACGACTGGAACAAGAAGGTCTCTCCGGTGATCGAGAGCGAGCTCGGGGCGAAGGAGGTCTTCAAGTCCCTCCACGGGAGGTACCCGGCGACCTTCCCGTCCTTCAGGCCGCTCCTCTCGCTGGACCGGATCTTCACCCACAAGCTCACGCCCCTCTCGGCGGTGGCGCTCAAGGACGGGCACTGGAAGACCCTCTCGGACCACCTGCCTCTCTACGTCGAGATCGACCTGGCCACGTAACCGGTCGGCTACCCCTTGCCTTTTCCCAAGATTGATCTATGATTGGTCCATGCAGGAAACGAAAAGAACATTCGACTTCGGCGGCGTCCGGGAGATCCTCGCCTCCGAGGAGGTCTACGCTCCCCCGACGTGTAACTCCCTCGGGGAGAGCTACTGCGATGGCATCAACGAGTGGACCTGCATCGACGTGACCGGAAGCGCCTGGACCATCTCGGGGTCGTGCTAGCCCGGATCGGGTCGCCTAGTTCATCGCGAACTTGTAGCCCTTGGCGAAGACCACGCACCGGCCGACGAAGCGGAGCTCCTCGCCGTCGATGACGATCCCCGCGCCGTCCGGGCAGGCGTAGATGACCTTGGACTTCTGCCGGGTGTACTTCCGGAAGGCGGCGTCGTAGCGCGCGGAGTTCTTGAAGTGCGGGAAGAAGAGGAAGTTCACGAGGTTCATGGCGCTGAGGTTGGAGAGGCCGACCTTGTTCTCGTCGCGGTCGAACTCCGGGTAGGCCGCCATCTCGATGTTCTCGGTCATGATGATCGCCCCCGCCGAGAGGCCACTCAGGACGCCGCCCGTCTTCGCGAAGTCCCTGAGGAGCGGGAGGAGCTTCGCCTTCCGGAGAGCGTTCAGGAAGTAGAACGTCAACTCCGGGACAAGGTCTGACTCGGAACGCTCACGGTGCGCATCCGGCACGGGATGCCAGTATCGCTCCGTCGTCACACGTCCCTTCGAGACGTTCAGGCGGTGGCCCGGCCCCAGTTTGCGGATGCCATGAAAGAGCGTGTGGGGGGAGGGGACGAACCCGAACGACAGCGCCAGGTCCAGCCCTTCGGGGTCGACGCGCGCCTCGATGCCGGGGTGGAGAAACAGCGCCTTGAGTTCCGACGCAAAGGCCACCAGGTTTTCATCGTGATAGTAATAGAGCGGCTTGACGCCGAGGTGGTCCCTGGCCAGCAGCAGGCGCTTTTCCCGTGCGTCCCAGACGCCGAAGGCGAAGATGCCGTTCAGGCGGAGGACGACATCGTCGCCCCATTGTTCGTAGCCGTGGACGATGACCTCG
>SXUH01000197.1 GCA_005791855.1 Bdellovibrionales bacterium | reverse complement strand
TCGCCCGTTCGATGGCCAGGGTCTCGATCTCGTCGACGAACTCGCAGCCGTTGTAGTAGCGCTTCTTCGGGTACCCCTCGGCGTACTTGTTGGTGAGGCAGGAGCCCTGGGCCTCCATGACTGCCTTCGAGCAGTAGTTCTCCGAGGCGATGAGCTCCAGACCCATCTCCTGGCGGTTCTCTTCGAGCTGTATAAACCGAGCGACATCCGGATCGACCGACGTGATATTTTTAAGCATGAATGACTCCTTAATTTCCTATATTTTAGGAGAGCCGCACTTCCGTTGCCTACTAATTTAAGGTGAAATCTTTGATTGTAAGAAGTACCTAACCCGTTGAAAAAGATACCGATTAGATGTATCGTGCGACGCATTATCTTTTCAACCCAGGGGTTTTAAATGAAAACTATCGTATTCCTAGCACTTACAGCACTTCTTAGCTCTTCCTTCGCCTTCGCCGACGACTGCTCGGGGCTCCTCACCGTCAAGGCCGGCGCTGCAAAGACGGCGAAGAAGGTGGCCTTTACCCTCGAGCTCGGCCCGGACAGTGCGGAGAACGAAATCGTCCTCGACGGCGTGACCCTGAGAGGGAAGGCGACCGGAACCGGAAAGGAAATCGCCAGGGCGAAGAACGTCATCGTCGAGCTGACCTCGATCCACTCGGCGAAGAACGAAATCTTCTGGGGCTACGAAGCGAAGATCGTGAAGCTCAAGAACGGCAAGACCGTGAGCACGGCCACCGGCCTCGTTGAGTGTAAGGCGCTCTAGTAGATTCTAAAGCTGGTCTGCGGGAGCTCGATTCTCCCGCCGGCCCTAAGCTTTCTTGAAGAGAGTGGAAGAGTTCGTCCCGCCAAATCCAAATGAATTGTTCATCGCGTACTTGATGTCTTTCTTCTGCGGCCTGTTCGGCACGTAGTTCAGATCACACTTCGGATCCTGGTTCTCGAGGTTAATCGTCGGCGGGAGCGTCCCCGTCTCGAGGGCCTTGATACAGAAGATCGATTCTAAGCCTCCGGCGGCTCCGAGGAGGTGCCCGGTCATGGACGTGGTCGAACTCACGGCCATGTCGTAGGCGTGCTTCCCGAAGACTTTCTTGATCGCTTCGGTTTCCGCCACGTCCCCGAGGGGAGTGGAGGTCCCGTGGGCGTTCACGTAGCCGACCTCTTCGATGCGGACCCCGGAGAGTTCCATCGTCTGCTGCATGCAGAGGAGGGCGCCCAGGCCTTCCGGGTGCGGAGCCGTGATGTGGTGGGCGTCCGAGCTCGCGCCGAAGCTCACGACCTCGGCGATGATCTTCGCACCCCGGGCGACGGCCATGTCGTAGTTTTCGAGGATGAGGATCCCGGCCCCCTCACCCATGACGAAGCCGTCTCGGTCGACGTCGTAGGGACGGGACGCGCGGTGGGGCTCTTCGTTTCTCCTGGAGAGGGCCTTCATGTTGGCGAAGCCCGCGATGGTGTAGCCGGTGATCACGCCCTCGGTCCCTCCGGTGATCATGGCGTCCTGGCGGCCCAGCATGATCTCCGTGGCGGCGATGCCGATGGCGTGGGCGCTGGAGGCGCAGGCCGACGCCACCGCGAAGTTGATGCCCATGAGGCCGTAGTGGATGGAGATCAGCCCCTCCGGCATGTTCGGGATCACGGACGGGATGAAGAACGGGGAGACCCGTTTGGATCCGCGTTCGAGGTAGTTCTTGTGGTTAAGTTCGATGTGCGGGAAGCCGCCGAGGCCCGTGCCGAAGACGGTTCCGATCTTCGCCTTGTTGTAGCTTCCTTCCAGGAGCCGTGACTGCTTCATGGCCTCCGCGGTCGCGTGGAGCGCGTACTGGTTGAAGAGGTCGAAGCGGTCCTGGTCCTTCGGGTCCATGAGGGCCGGGTCGAGCTTGAAGTTCTTCACCTCTCCGCCGAAGGTCACGGGCCAGCCTTCCGTGTTCTGGCGCTCGAGGGTCGTGATGCCGGATTTCCCCGCAAGTGCGTTTGCCCAAATTTCGTCGAGTGAATTTCCTAAGCCGCAGATCGCACCAAGGCCGGTGACTGCTACACGATTGAGTTTCATAGATGTTCCAGAAGGAAAGGGGCCGCGCCGTGGAAGCGCGGCCTATAAAATTAGACTAGTGAGATTTTGCTTTGAGATAAGTAACGACGTCGCCAACGGACTTGAGGTTTTCGGTTTCATCTTCCGGGATCTCAACGCCGAACTCGTCTTCCATCTTCATCATGAGTTCAACCATGTCCAAAGAATCAAGGTTAAGGTCATCGACGAAGCTTGTGTTCATGCTGATGTTGGCCGAGTCCATTTTCGTAGCTTCGGAAACGAGCTTAACTACTTTCTCTTGTAATTCCATTAAAATATCCTCCAAAATGTGAGATCAGATAAAATTATTAAATATACAATCCGCCGTCAATTTTAATCACTTCCCCTGTAAGATAACTGGACGCATTGCTCAAGAGGAAACAAGTCAATTGAGCGACTTCATCGGTTGATCCGAAGCGGTTTAAAGGTATTGATTTTATATACTCGTCTTTCGCTTTGTCTTGAAGGGCATCGGTCATTTCCGTCTGGATGAACCCCGGGCAGACGACGTTGCAGCGGACGTTTCTGGTCGCTAATTCCTTTGCCACGGACTTACTGAAACCGATCAGTCCGGCCTTCGAGGCAGCGTAGGCGGCCTGGGAGGCGTTCCCCATGAGGCCCACGATGGAGCTCATGTTCACGATGGAGACGTTCTCGGCCTTGAGGAAGTTCCTCGAGAGGGCCTGGGTCACCAGCATCGCTCCCTTGAGATTCGTGTCGATGATCTGGGAGATCTCCTCTGGCTTGAGCCGCAGCAGGAGGGTGTCCTTCGAGATCCCGGCATTATTGACCAGGCCCGAGATGGGGGCCACGGTCTTCGTGAACTCATCGAGGGCCTTGGTCATGGCCTCGTGGTCGGTGACGTCGAACCGAAGGCCCGAGGCTTTCCCGCCGGCCCTCTCCAGTTCCTCCTTGAGCGCCATCGCCTTGGCATCGTCACCGCGGTAGTTGAAGACCACGTGCGCCCCCTGGGCGGCGAGGGCCAGCGAGATGCTCTTCCCGATGCCGCGGGCGGCGCCGGTCACGAGGATGACTTTGTTTTTTAAATCGGAGTAGGATGCGATCATAGTGCCTCGACTTCAGAAAATCCAGACTCGGTGTCGAGGCTGATGACTTTCAAATTAGGATTTATTTTCTTCACCAGACCCGCAAGAACCTTGCCGGGTCCGCATTCGATGATGACGGTGTCGTCGGGGAGCTTCTGGATACTCTGGGTCCACAGGACGCTCCCGCAGACCTGCTTCAAAAGGTTCTCCTTGATGAGGGCCGGGTTAACGTCGGTGCCGTACTCGACGGCGTCCACGTTGGCGATGTAGGCGTAGCGCGGGGCCTTGAAGCTGATCTTGTCCAGGACCGCCTTCAGCTTCTGCTCGGCCGGCTTCATCAGCTGGCAGTGGAAGGGGGCGGAGACCTGGAGCTCGATGGCCTTGACCTTCCCCTGCGTCCGCTGCTCCATGAGCCGGATCGCGCGCTCGCAGGCGTACTTGTCTCCGGAGATCACGATCTGGTTGGGCTCGTTGTAGTTGGCCGGGGAAACCTTCTCTTCCTCGGTGGAGGAGGCCTCGCAGGCTTCGCGGATGAGAGCCTCGTCTTGCTTCAGGATGGCGTACATCGTCCCCTTGCCGGCGGGGACGGACTCCTGCATGAACTTCCCGCGGTAGTGGACGGCGTTCACCGCTTCTTCGAAGGTCATGACCTCCGCGGCGGCGAGGGCGGCGTACTCTCCGACGGAGTGGCCGAGGACGCGGTCGATGACGATGTCTTTGTTATTCAGGATGGGCGCCAGCTTGTCGAACATCATGAGCGAGTGGGCGACGATGGCGGGCTGGGTGTTCTCCGTGAGCTTGAGGTCGTCCGCGGGCCCCTCGAGCATGAGCTTCCGGAGGTCGTACCCCGTCGCCTGGTTGGCCCGGGGGAAGTGGGCGGTGTCGGAGAAGACCTTCCCCATCCCGACGTACTGAGTTCCCTGACCGGGAAAAACCAGAGTCACCTTCATGCAGCTACCTCGTTTTTAGTATTTGAAGAACACGGCGCCGGCCGTGAGGCCCGCACCGAAGGCCGCGAAGAGGACGTTGTCCCCGCGCTTGATCTTGCCCTCGCGGACGAACTCGTCCAGGGCGATGGGGACGGTGGCCGAAGAGGTGTTGGCGTAGCGGTCGACGTTCACCACGACCTTGTTCGGAGGGAAGTTGAAGCGCTGGCCCACGGCCTCGATGATCCGGAGGTTCGCCTGGTGGGGGATGAACCAGTCCACGTCCGCCATGGTCTTCCCGGCGTCCTTGATGACCTTCTCACTGAGGGAGGCCATGGTCTTCACGGCGGACTTGAAGACTTCCTGGCCCGTCATGCGGACCCACTGCTCGTTCTTCTCGAGGACGTCGTGGGTGATCCGCTTGCAGGCGCCGCCGGCTTCGAGGATCAGGTGGTCTTTCTTGGAGGCGTCG
Source organism: Bdellovibrionales bacterium (assembly GCA_005791855.1). Taxonomy (GTDB): domain Bacteria; phylum Bdellovibrionota; class Bacteriovoracia; order Bacteriovoracales; family Bacteriovoracaceae; genus Peredibacter. Next base: position 1,365 of record SXUH01000197.1, on the reverse strand, counting down.
GCGGCGAGCACGCTCGAGTAGAACTGCGAGTCTTCGTTCTCGGAGGCGCGGCCAAGGATCGCGACCCCGCAGCCGTCTCCGAAGAGGATGCAGGTGTTCCGGTCGTCCCAGTTATTGAACGAACTGGTCATCTCGCTCCCCACGACCAGGATGTGCTTGTAGAGGCCGGTCTTGATCATGGCGTCCGCCATCGGGAGGGCGTAGACCCAGCCGGTGCAGGCGGCGTTGATGTCGAGGGCCGGGCACTGGTTGGTGATGCCGAGCTTGTGCTGGAGCATGCACCCGGAGTTCGGGAAGAACATGTCGGGGATGGTGGCGGAGAAGAGGATGAGGTCGATGTCGTTCGGCGTGAGGTTGGCGGCCTCGAGGGCCTTGAGGGTCGCCTGCGCTGCCATCCCGCTCGGAGTCTCGTCCTTGCTCGGGTCGGCGATCCGGCGTTCGTGGATCCCGGTCCTTTCGACGATCCACTGGTGGTTCGTGTCTACGCGTTTGGCGATGTCGTTGTTCGTGAGAATTTTGTCTGGGAGGTAGCTACCGGTACCAAGGATTTTGGTGTTAAAGAATTTCATACTGCTGCCTTTTCGTAAGGTCAGTCGAGCGCAGTCCTTGCCTCGATGACATGTTCGTCCATAAAAAAAGCCCTCAGAGAGGGCTTCTTAAAAAATCATATGTTGTTAGATATTATGCTTCAACAGAATTGGCTTCGGCTTTAACTTTTATATCAAAAACTTGCTTCCCTTTGTACTGGCCGCAAGCCGAACAGACGTGGTGAGGAAGAACAGAGTCACCGCAGTTCGGGCAAGCCTGTGGGAATTTTCTATATAATTTATGATGTTGGCCAGCTCGTCTTAATCCTTTACGAGAAACGCTGGTTCTTTTCTTAGGTACTGCCACAATGCCTCCGATATTACTCTAATACTTAATTCATTAATGTTAAAAAGAGGTTCTATTTCTAATACAGTTTTGGCCCGTTGCCAAGCTTTAAAATCCTAGGATTTGGATGCCTCGTCAGAGACCGTTCCCTCTAGTTTACTGTCCGCGTCAAGAACTGGGTATTGATTGTAGTTTAGAAAGATCTGTTCGTGGATCATTTCCTTAAAATCCACAATCCGTTTGTCATAATAGTAGATCTCGTAGACGTCATTTTCCACGTAGGTCTCGTCGATCCCCTCGAATAATTCAGAGGTTGAGAGGGCCTGGTCCAGGAAGACCACCTTAAACGGTACGTCCAGCTGGACCGTCATGGGCTTCAGGGTCCGGACGCATTCGGTGACGTAATCGGTCTGGATGGTCGCCTTGTCCAGGAGGAACTCGCCCATGTCGGCCTTGGACTTATTCTCGATGGTGCCGCTGACGTAGATGCTG
>SXUH01000196.1 GCA_005791855.1 Bdellovibrionales bacterium | reverse complement strand
CTTCGAAGCGGGAGATCTTCGAGGTGGCGTGCCGGCAGAAGGCGAGGGGGAGGTCCGCGAGCCGCATGCCGTGGCCGTTGTCCCGGAGGGAGATGAGGTCGAGGCCATTGTTCCTGAGCGCGAGCTCGAGCTTCGTCGCGCCGGCGTCCACCGCGTTCTCCAGGATTTCCTTCACGAGGCTCCCGGGCCGCTCGATGACTTCCCCGGCCTTGATCTGATCGATGAGATGTTCGGGGAGTAAATCGATGCGGGGAGGAGAACCGGCCATCTAACCCTTGAAGAAGTTCACCTGGTTCCTCCCGCCTTCCTTCGACTTGTAGACGGCGGTGTCCGCGCGCTTGAAGAGGTCCGTGCCGGAGTTCACGCCCTGGCGGTAGTCGGAGATGCCGATGGAAGCGGTCACGGGGAGGCGCTTCCCGTCGTAGATGAACTCGTGCTTGGCGATGAGGTTCCGCAGGCGCTCGGCGATCTCGAAGCCCTGCTTGAGGTTGGTGTTCGGGAGGAGGATGCAGAACTCCTCTCCGCCGTACCGGGCGAAGGTGTCGCCCTGGCGGATCCCGTTCTCGCGGATGAGCCGCGCCTTCTCCTTGAGCACGAAGTCCCCGGCGTCGTGGCCGAAGTTATCGTTGAGCTTCTTGAAGAAGTCCAGGTCGAAGATGATGAGGGCCAGGGGGTTCCCGGTGATCTTGCACTTCTTCACCTCGAGCTCGAGCTGGTTGTTGAAGTAGGTCTTGTTGTAGCACTTGGTGAGGCCATCGGTGTTGGCCTCCTCGTGGAGCTTGTCGTAGGTGAGCCGCTCCGGATCCCCCTTCGGGAGGTACTTGAGGGCGATGGCGCCGATCTTGATCACGTCCCCGCGCTTCAGGACGGTGGGGTTGGTGAGCTTCTGGTTATTGAGGTAGGTCCCGTTCGCCGAGCCCAGGTCGTTGACCACGACCTCGGCCTCGCTCACGTCGAGGGTGAAGTGCTTGCGGGAGACGCCGTGGAAATCGAGGGAGATGGTGCAGTCCGGGTTCCGGCCCACGACGGTCTCGCCGCCGGTGAGGTTGAAGATCGAACCGTTGAGCTCTCCGCCGACAACCAGGAGGCAGGCGGGCTTGGTCTTCGCCTCGTCCTCCGCGGCAGCCAGGGCTTTCCGAATGTCCGTAATGACTACCGTTGAGTTGTTATTTCCATCACTCATGGGATCTCCAAAAACTACACTTTTATCCGTTCACCAATTTTAGGCCCATGCCCGGGTTAGGGCAAGAAGCAGTGTGGAGCCTATCGGCGGTTATTGGTTGTTTTTTAACCAGGCGTTGGCAAATTTCTTCCCGGCTTCGACCCCCGGCTGATTGAAAGGGTCAACTTTCAAGAGGTTTCCAACCATTACCGTTAGGCACTCGGCAAACAAGATTAATTGACCGAGGTATTCCTCTTGGACCGCGGGCATTTTCAAGTGGACCACGTGCCGGCCATTCTCCCTGAGCGCCATGAGAGTGCCTTCGAATTCTGCCTTCATGAGCTGGGAGAGCTTGAACGGAGCGAGGTTCTTGAAGCTCTCCCCGCTGAGGGAATTCTTGAGCGAGAAGTCCTTCGAGAAGTTCTCGACCTCGATCAGGAGGAGCACCTTGTCCGCGGGGCCCTCCATGAAGAGCTGCATCTGCGAGTGCTGGTCGGTGGCGCCGTAGGCCGGGATCGGGGTGAGGCCCTTCCCCTCCTTCCCGAGGCTCTCCGCCCAGAGTTGCACGAACCAGGCCGAGTACTCCTTCAGGAGAGACGAGTAGGGCATGATCACGGTTTGCCGGATCCCCTTGTCGTGGAGGTCCTTGAGCCAGAAGGCGAGCCGGAAGAACTCCGCTCCGATCTTCGGATCGGACAGGTGGCGCTGGATGTCCTCCGCGCCCTCGAGGATGTCCTGGACGTCGATCCCGGAGAAGAGGGCCGGCAGGAAGCCGACCGGCGTGAGCACGGAGAAGCGCCCGCCCACGTTCGAGGGGATGGTCAGGGTGGCGACGCCCCACTGGGAGGAGAGCTTGCGGAGCTCTCCCTTCACCGGATCGGTGCAGAAGACGAAGTAGTCCTTGAAGTCCTTTTCCTTCACCCCGGCGCCTTCCAGCTGGCCGATGAGGATGCTCATGGCGGCCACGGTCTCGGCGGTGGTTCCGGACTTCGAGACGACGTAGATGAGGGCTTCGCTGAGGTTCACCGACTCGAGCTGCCGGTGGAGGTCATCGGGGTCGATGTTGTTCACGAAGACGAACTCCACTCCGCTCCGGTTCCCGAGGGCCTTGAGGATCATCTCCGGGCCCAGGGCGCTCCCCCCGATCCCGACGTGGATGAAGTACTTCTTGTGCTTGAACCGCTCGAACACCTTCACCGACTCGGCGAGGAGCTCCCGGTTCTTCGGCAGGTTGAAGAAGCCGATCTCCGGGGAGCCGATGGTCTTCTGGTACGCCTGGACCGCTTCGGTGTAGGCGGCGTCGGAGGGGTTGGACTCGTGGGTTGAATTGATTTTCCAGTTAAGCATGGTGTTCGTACTCTTTTTTTAGGTGGCGGGCTATGACCACACGTTGG
>SXUH01000004.1 GCA_005791855.1 Bdellovibrionales bacterium | reverse complement strand
GGGGAGCATGTGCCACATGAGGTAGGGTTGGACCGAGAGCCCGTCGGCGTTCCGGAGGAACGCGTCATCGTCCTTGGCCAGCTGGCGGAACCGCGTGCAGGATCTCTCGAGACCCACTGATACGTTCTGGAGGAAGGGCGTGGTCGACTGGACCAGGTTGTAGGGCACCGAGGAGAGGGTGAGCCGCGGGAGGGTCTGCACGTAGCTCCGGTCGAAGCGCATGGGATCGTCGATGAGCTGGTTCCGGAGGAGGTGGCCCTCGGCGGAGACGGCGAAGAGGTCCCTGCGGTAGTTGGCACTGCCGGTGAACCCCAGGTCGCTCGTGTTGATCAGGGGATCGGTGTAGAGGCTGTGGTTCCTCCGCACGATGTCCAGGTCCCGCGTTCCCGTGTAGCGCAGATGCGAGTTCAGGTTCGGGGTCCAGAACTGGTGGGCCTCGGCTTCGACGAAGTAGCGGTAGAAGCCCCGGCCCGAGAGGTCCTCGTCGTTGTTGAACGGAAGGTAGATGGTGTCGTTGAGCTGCCGCGTATTGAGCTCCATCCAGCTCATGTCGGAGAACCGCTGCCGGTACTGCACGTCCGTCCCGTAGCCGCGCTCCCCCCAGGAGGTCGGACTCAGGGTCAGGTCCTTGTCGTCTCCGAGGGCGAAGAACACCGGCTGCTGGAACGCGAGCCCCTCCCCTTTCTGGGAGAAGACCTTCGGGATTAGGAGCCCGGTCTTCCTCTCCGTGGCGATGGGGAGGACGATGTACGGAAGGTAAACGACGTTCACCCCTTTGATCTTGGCCAGGCCGTGGGAGATCTGCACGTACTCGTTGACCCGCACCTTGATGACCTTCCCGTAGACCGACCAGGACTCGGCGCAGTCCTTGCACGTCGAGAACTCGGCCTGGTTGGCCAGGTACTCGTCTTCGGAGATCCGCGCCAGGGAGTTGGCCACGAGGTTGAAGTTCGAAGTGAGGATCCGCGCGTTCTTGATCAACGCCTTCCCGGTGGCGATGTTGTACTCGAGGTGGGACCCGTAGAGCGTCATGTCCTTGGTGATCAACCGTACGTTCCCTTCGATCTTCACCATCTGGGTGTCCTGGTCCATGGACGCCACCTCGCCGTAGATCGTATCCTTCTGGCTGATGATGACGACGTTCCCGACCGCTTCGAAGTACCGGCCATTGTTCTTCCGGTAGGCCTTGTCGGAGAAGACGGAGATCTTATCCCCGAGGGTGAGCTGCGGACTCTCGGCGGACCAGGCGGGACTTGAGCTCACCAAGAAAGTAATAAGAACCAGTAACAACTGAGCGCTTTCCTTTCCAATCTTTTGCAAGTTCCACGATGTCTTTAACAAATTCCAGCCCTTCTTGTGCGGAGAGGTCTTCCATGAGGTCTGCGGTTGCGGCCTTGGGATGATCAAAGGTTGTGACGATGATCCTTCCCAGACCTGATGTCCTCAGCATTCGCAGCATCACCCTCAGGTCCTGCCTGCTCCGGTGAGAGAACGAAGCAATGACATGGTCAAACGGTGGTCTGGCAAAAGTATAGTTCCCCGAGTGTAGAAATTGAATAAGTTTTCTCATCCCATCGGGATTATGGGAGCCAAAAAACACCCAATCCGTCTGGCCCTTCCAGATCTCCCCCCGGTGTTCGAGGAAATCCTGAGAAAAGGTCCACTTTTTTGCATCGATGGGTTGCCCATTGAGTAGAGAATATGCCGCATACGCCAAAAACTGATTCCTTTTAGAGAACTCATAGGGCTCGGCGAGCCTCGTGTCTTCCAGGTCCACGAGCTTCGCTCCATAGCTCCGGCAGATGGCCGTGGTTTTTTCTCTGAGATAGTTCAGGTGAAGATAGCTCACGAGGGTCGCGCCCGGTCTCAGGGTCGCAAGCTTTTCTCGGAGAATCTGCTCGTAGCGCTTACCCAGGATCTCCTGGTGATCTCGGGAGATCGACGGCAAGAGCACCATCCGGGCGTCGAAGACGTTCACGGCATCGAGCCGGCCGCCGAGCCCCACTTCCAGCAGGAGGTACTCCGGGACTCTCTGCGAAGCCCAGGTGCAGAAGACGTAAAAGAGGAATTCGTAGAAGCTAAGCTCGTACCCTTGAGTCACCACTTCCCGGTGACAGCGGTCGACGAGCTCCTGGAGCTCGGCGGGTTCGATCTCCCCCGCTTCCGATCGGAACCTCTCGGTGATCCGCTCGATGTGTGGCGAGGTCCAGGTGAAATGTTTCTTGCCTTTGAGGTACTCGGAGAGCCGGAGGGTGGTCTCCCCTTTCCCATTGGTGCCGGCGATGATGACCACCGTCGTCTGAGAAAACTTCGGGAGGATGGGTCCGAGCGCTCTTCGCACGCGCTCTAGACCCGGCCTCATCTGCTCGTGCCCGTAGTTAAGGACCAGCCAGTCTAGGAGGCCAGCGCTCATGACCTACGGAGCGAACATCTTCACGAAGAAGCCGAGCTCCGTCTTCAGGTCCTTCCGGTGGATTATCCGGTCGATGAACCCGTGCTCCTTCAAGAACTCGGAGCGCTGGAACCCTTCCGGAAGGGTCTGCCGGATCGACTGTTCGATCACCCGCGGACCCGCGAAGCCGATGAGGGCCCTGGGTTCGGAGATGTTGATGTCACCGAGCATGGCGAAGCTCGCAGCACAGCCGCCGGTGGTCGGATCGGTGAGAAAGGAAATGTAGGGGATCCCCGCTCCCTTGAGCCGGGCCCTCGACGCTGAGGTCTTCGCCATCTGCATGAGGGAGAGGATCCCCTCCTGCATCCGCGCTCCGCCGGAGCAGGAGACGACGATGACGGGGATCTTCTTCTCAAACCCGATGTCCATGGCCAGGGCGACCTTCTCCCCCGTGACCACGCCCATGGACCCTCCCATGAACCTGAAGTCCATCACCGCGAGGGCCACGGCCTGGCCCTGGATGGTGGCGGTCCCGCAGACGGTGGAGTC
>SXUH01000003.1 GCA_005791855.1 Bdellovibrionales bacterium | reverse complement strand
GTTGAAGTTCAACTGGGGCTACGGCGTCCATGTCAAGGACTGGTCCTACGACGCCTGGAACGAAACCTACGCTAACAACGGGGTCTGGAACTTCAAGGAGTGGGACGGGATGAAGAAGGTCCCGCTGCCGAAGATCGAGACCGTTCCGCTCTTCGTGGTCGGGGAGAAGTGGTCCACATACGTCCTGGAAGACGCGCACATCCAACAGATCAAGGAAGCCCTCTGGAAGTACAAGTCCCCGGTCCTCGCCAACTACAATGACGACGGGACCTGGCACGTGATCGTGATCGTTGGGTACGACGACACCCTCCCGGCGATCTGCTACGACTCACCCCAGGCCGACTGCCCGTCTAAGCTCGGGGCGTTCTACGTCCGGGACTCGTTCGGTCTAACCGCCGAGGTTCGGAACTACGGTTGGTTCAAGGCCAAGGGGAACGCCGCGTTCGTCGTAAAGGAAGCACCATGAAAACGAAGCTCCTTGCTCTCTCGGCCCTCCTGGCGTCTACCCCGGCCCTAGCCTTCGAGCTCAAGCTCGAGGTCTTCGACCAGTTCAAGCTGGGAGAACTCCTCGGGAACCTCCCGACAACAGTGAGATCCAAGGTCACCACCAAGCTCACCACCCCGGTGAAAGGCTTCGAGGTCAGATCCGTCTTTCCGAAGAGACCGGGGGCGTTTTCCATCAAGTGCGCCAGCAGCTACTTCAACGGCGCTCTCTACCCGTCCTACACCAATTGTACGGTGAGCATCTCCGAGAATAGTCCGGAAGCGCCTCAGCAGAACGACGAGTTCAAGATCACCCTCCGGGACGCGGAGGTGGTGCGGGCGCTCTACGATGCGATCCCCTACAGCCTCGAGGGGAAGAAGTTCTATTCCCACGGGAAGGAAGAGGGGACGACCTTCGACGGAAGCTACAGTAACGTCTTCCATTTCAAGCTGACCTGCCAGCCCGCGGAGTGCGTCTTCACCTTCATCAATCGGCAGCCTCAGTTGAACTCGGAAACCGTCTTGTAGTAAGCGGCGTTGGCCTTGTAGCCGAGAGCTTCGTAGATGCAAGACAGGCCCAGCTGGACTTCCTTATCCTGGGTGTTGAGGAGGGCGTGCCGTCGCAGCACCTTGATCGCCTCGGTCCTTTCCGCGCAGGCCACCTCGGCCGGTTTGTTCCCGAAGCAGGCCGGGAAGGCCTTCTTGCTCCGGTCCAGTTCCTGGGCGTTGGTCTCGAAGCCGCCGTAGGTGTCATCCTGCTCGATCATGGTTGCGGCGCAAGTGGCCCTGCCGTCGCAGGCCTTTTTGATCCGCTTGGCGATCTCGTAGATCTTCAGGGTGTTGAGGTTCCCTGCCCCGTGTCGCTTCTCCGGAGAACTAGAGAACTTGAGCTTGATGGCGGACTTCCGGAGGAGGGTCTTCGCCTCGGCGAGGGTCGGGTGGTACCCGGAGATTGCCTCGAAGAGCACCAGTGCCGCGGTCACCTGCGGAGCCGCGGCACTGGTGCCGCCGAACTTGTTATACTCGACCTTCGTGGAGTTCCGCGAGAGGAAGCCGCTGGAGAGGATGGCCCCGACCCGGTCGCCGTTCGAGGCGGGTGCCGTCAGGACCACGTTCTCGCTCCCGTTGCTGAAGTCGGAGACGTTCCCGGACGGGGAAGTGCTTCCCACCAGGAGGTAGTTGTACTTCACGCTCGCGGCGTCGCTCAGAGGCGGGACGACGTGCACCGGCTTCAGGGTGGGATCGATCTCGCGGGCGAGCTTCGCCTGGGGGTCTTCGTTCCAGTTCCCGGAAGCCGCCACCACGATGGTCTTCTGCTTGGTGAGGATCTCGATGCTCTTGAGCCAGTCGGGGCTCTTGATGACCATGGACATGTTCATGAAGCTCGGGCAGTTCCGCTCCTTGGTGCACCTGGTTCCGTAGTGGGTCCAGATCATGGCGCCGATGCGGTTCTGGGGCTTCCCGTCCACCGGCGGGATGTCCTTGCCTTCGGTGAAGTAGGCGTGCTCGAACTTCGACTGCAGGGTCGGATTCAGGAGCGGCAGGGGGGCCGACGGGGTCTGGGAGGACATGAGGTTCATGCTGATGAAGGCGTGGTTCTCCACGTCCGAGTCGATGGTCCCGATGAGGGAGGTGGGGATCTCGATTTTCTTCTGGAGGAGCTCCTCCCGCACCAGGTCCGCGCCGGTGTATTCCTGAGCGAAGTAGAGGCTGTAGGTATTCTTCATGAAGGGCCCGTGGTGGACCACCACGTCGCACTTCTCCTGCGCCAGAGCGCAGAGGCTGAAGACACTGAGGATGGCCAAGGCTTTGGTTTTCATGAGCTGTCCTGGGTTCGGGTCCAGCTCCAAGCTTAAGTTAAATTCATACTCCCGTGGTTCACTTTGCCCACTCTTACATACCGTTTAAAAATTTGACAGGGCAAGTCCCGGGAACTGCAAACCCGACCTTTTGTCATTGCTAAGGCTGCGCCGTTTGCTAATCCGTGGAGCGATCCCGTAGAATGAGATGATCTCTTACCTTGGGGTTTTCGAATGCCTGGAAACAATAAAGTAGCAGATGCCATCGAGACCAACGTGGACTCCCTCATCGCCGCCTGGGTGGAGTGTGTCCAGAAGAACGTCCCGGCTTCCAAGGACAAGTCCCCCCTGGTCCTCATCAACCACCTGAAGGACTTCTTCCACACCCTCATCAAGGCCCTGCGGGACCAGGACTTCAAGCTCCAGAACGTCGCCAACTTCAAGCTCTCCGAGGATCACGGGAAGCAGCGGGCGGGCCTCACCGACTACTCCATCAACCAGGTGATCCAGGAGTACCACCTCCTCCGGACCACCATCTTCGACTTCCTCGACGAGAGGGCGCCGGTGGGGCGGCGCGAGCGGAACATCATCAACGAGTTCATCGACGACTTCATCCGCACGGCCTCGGCCACCTTCAGCGACGAGCTCCGGAAGCGCCTCACCGACGCCCTGAAGATGCGGGACGACTTCATCTCCACCATCTCCCACGAGCTCAAGACCCCGCTCACCTCCATGAAGCTCCAGACCCAGATCTCCAAGCGGAACATCGTCAAGCGGCTCCAGGGGGCGGCGCCGGTGGAGGGGATCATCCGCTTCATCGACCAGAAAGAGAAGGGGATCAACCGCCTGAACCACCTGGTGGAGGACATGCTCGACAGCTCCCGGATCAACTCCGGGAAGCTCCGCCTGGAGAAGGAGGACTTCGTCCTCTCCGACGCCGTCCAGGAGGTCCTGGCCGAGATGGCCCCGTACCTGGCCGAGTGCCGGTCCACCATCCACACCGACGTCCCCGAGGGCGTCCACCTCTACTGCGACAAGTTCCGCTTCGAGCAGATCCTCATCAACCTCCTCTCCAACGCCGCCAAGTACGGCGCCGGCGGCTCCATCGAGCTCGTCGCCCACCTGAAGAAGGACGAGATCGTCATCGAGGTCCAGGACCACGGCCGCGGCATCCATAAGAAGGACCAGGAGCGGATCTTCCAGCGCTTCGAGCGGGTGAATTCCCCGGGCGAGAGGAACGGCCTGGGCCTGGGGCTCTACATCGTCCGGCAGCTCACCAACATGCTCGGCGGTCGGATCTGGCTCAAGAGCAAGGTCGGGAAGGGGTCGAACTTCATTCTCCAGCTGCCGCTGCAGTCGTAGGAAGAAGGTTTTAGCGGCGACGTGGACGGCAGGTCGAAGCTCTGCGCGATTCGAATGTGGGAAGTTCTGAGCACCCCCAGCGCCGACGAAGCCCTGCGCGATTCGAATGTGAAATATCCTAGCAACCCCGGCGCCGGCGAAGCCCTGCGCGATTCGAATATGGAAATTTCCGAGCAACCCGGCGCCGACGAAGCCCTGCGCGATTCGAATGTGAAATTTCCGAACAATGCCGGCGCCGACGAAGCCCTGGGTGATTCGAATGTGAAATGTTCCTAGCAACTCCGACGCCGACGAAGCCCTGCGCGATTCGAATGTGAAATGTCCTAGCAAACCCG
>SXUH01000195.1 GCA_005791855.1 Bdellovibrionales bacterium | reverse complement strand
TTCGTTAGAGGTTTAAAAAGTGAAGAGTTTAAAGTGTATAACTAAGTACTAGGCTATCTCTTTTCTAGAAAAACTCATCCAAATCCTTAAGATCTCAGATAAAATTCATCAGAATGTTCGCGATGTCTCTTTAAGGCATATTTAACTAGCACTTAAGTTCCAAGCCAAGTGTCTAAGGTTTAAGCAGCGGATCGTCCGTAACTTGCTGAAACCGAGAAGGGGCGATTGGCCGTCAACTTGCGAGGAAACCTCCCAACGAGGGTTCAAGATGCGACACCTGCTCCTCCTTTCCATGCTCCTTACTACCGCGGCCCACGCCGAGGTGGACATTACCCCTTCCATGACCATGAAGGAGCGCCTGCGCCTCAACATGTGGACCTACGGTGTTTCCGGAAAGCCCAAGCCACGGAAGATCTCACAATACAAACGCCTGCCCGAAGAATTATGGAAGCCCCTGCGAAAAATCTAATGGTATGATGTCCCGACCTATAGTATGATAGTAATACTATATGAAAAGAATCGCCAATATCGGGAGCCTTCTCAAAAAAATCTACCGGGTCTATAGCATCGAGCTCATCAAGGAGCTCCAGGGCATCGGTTTCAACGACCTCCGGGCGAGCTTCCTCGAGATCCTCATGTACCTCTCGGAGAACGACGCCCCCTCCATCAAGATGATCGGCAAGGCCTGCGGCCTCAAGAAGCAAACCATGACCTCGCACCTGAACGAGCTGGAGAAGCGCGGCTACATCAAGCGCACCCTCTCGGAGCACGACAAGCGCGAACAGCTCGTCACCCTCACGGACTACGGCGAGAAGTTCAAGCTCTCCCTCCTGCAGGTCACCAACGACCTGGAGAAGCAGTACATCAACAACCTCGGGGAAGTGGAGCTGGACCGGGTCGAGCTCATGCTCGATAACCTCTACCGGGAAATCCTAGAAAATCAGCGGAAGGGGAGTCTGATATAAGCGGGCCGGCTAGGCGGAGCGGTTCTTCAGGTCCTGCTTGTACCCTCGCCAGAACTTGTAACCCCCGGAGACGTTGCTGCAGTTGAAGTAGCCCTTCTTCACCAGGAAGTCGCAGGCGAGCACGGAGTTGCAGCCGTCCTCGGAGATGACGAGGATGGGCGTGGTCTTGTTCTGGATCTCGATGTAGCGGGCCTGGAACTCCTCCCACGGGATGTGCACGCCCTCGGGGATGCGCTTGTGGAGCTTGTAGTCCCGGGCGGTGACGTCGAGGAGGATGAAGGTGGCTTCGATGTCCTGGTAGAGGGCCCAGGCCTTCTCCGGCGTGAGGTCGTTGTACTTGCGGCCGCTCAGGATGAAGTCGTCGGAGACGTCTTCCTTGTTCTTCACGCGGACGAGGTGGTTGCGGCCGACGTTCAGGAGCTCCTCCACCCGGTGCTCGAGCTCGAGGACCTTGCGCTCGAGGCGCTCGAACTCTTCCTCGTAGGTCGAGAACTTCTCAAAGATGTTATTGTTGTGCTTCATGCGCGAACCTCTGCCTCCATTCTAGCAGAGAAGCCGGGCCCTTAGAAAAATGGGTAAATAGTACCGAACTGGATCCGATTCACGATCATCGTGGTCAGGATTGCCCCGGCGATGAAGAGGCTCCCTTCGTAGAAGCCGTAGCCCAGGCTCTGCATGTCGGCTTCGACGTGGCTCTCGTGGCCCCGCTCCTCCCCGAGCTTGATCGGGAAGATCCGGACCAGGCCCTTCTTGAAGATCGGGAAGATGATGAGGGAGAGGACGGTCTTCAGCAGGACCTGGATGCAGTAGACGGTGATGTCGTAGTGTTCCTGGTCGAAGCAGCTGGCGATGATCACCCCCGCGCCGAGGGTGAAGCCCCCGTAGGAGAAGCACAGGGAGAGGTTCTTCTGGATGAGGAGCCGGTTGAAGCTGAGCTTGCTGATGTAGGTGAAGTACTTCACGGAGAAGCCCACGATCACCAGCATGTAGAGCCAGAGGACGAGGAGGATCACCAGGGAGTTCTCCGACTCGATCATCACGGTCCGGGTGAGGTAGGCGATCACCAGGGCGTGGCAGAGGCTGATGACGGCGTAGCTCATGTTCTTGCGCTTCAGGACCTCGTCGGTGTAGTCGAAGTTGTAGAACACCACGGACTCGACGATGTAGAGCGAGAGGAGGTAGAGGACGATGGCGAGGGTGCCCCAGACCGCGAGGTGGAAGAGGCTCAGGAAGACGCCGGAGGACTCGTTGAAGGTGATCGACGAGAAGATGACGGCGATGCCGACGAGCCGGGAGAAGAGGTGGAGGCTGTCCGCCGGGTTCTCCGCCGGGTTGATCCGCTTGAGCACCTGCCGCTTCACCGTGGGGTAGAAGAGCACGTGGGCGTAGCGGTAGAGGTAGATCATCACGCAGACGAAGGCCGCGAGGATGAGGCGCATGAGGAGGCGGTCGAAGATCTCTGCCATGGTACGTCCTTAGAAGTTCTCTTTAAAGTAGTCGATCAGGAGGGTCTTCAGCTCGACCTTCTTCATCCGCTCCTGCTTGAAGAAGTGGGGGAAGTTCTCCCGGGTGATCTCCCCGTTGAGGCCGAACTCGTTGTTTGGCCCGTAGAACGGCTTGTGCTGGCTCACGCTCGCGCGGAGGAGCTGGTAGAAGTCCATGTCGGGCCTGAACCGCCCCCAGCCGAGGTACTTCGGGAAGTTCTTGAAGGACTTGTTGAAGCGCCAGCGGATCTCCCCGCGCTTGTTCGGCTTCCACTCCCCGTACTCCTGGTTCCCGAGGTAGAGGCTCCCCGGCGGGAGCGGGACGAACTCCTCCTTGTCCTCGGTCTTCCGGTAGAGGGAGAGGCCGATGTTGGGGATGTTCCGCTTCGCGAAGTCCCTGTTCGTCCGGACGATGAGCTCCTCCACCGAGTCGAAGCCGGAGATCACCCG
>SXUH01000194.1 GCA_005791855.1 Bdellovibrionales bacterium | reverse complement strand
GACGTGTTCTTCTACTACGACATCACCGAGCCGTACTCGAACCAGAACGGGGATTCGAACCAGTTCTTCGGCGGGATCGCGCCGACCTTCAGCCTGAGTAAGATCACCGGGAAGGAAGTCGGCTACGGCTTCGTGAAAGACGTCTCGCTCCGACTCGAGCTCGAGAACGGATCGGGCTACGGGGCGAACAACTTCCGCAACTACTTCTACGGCCTCCAGTACACCCTCGCCGTCCCGGGGTTCGACTTCTTCACCCTGAACACCGTGATCCGGGACAACCCGGAGTCGCGGGGCGTGGGCGTGCAGATCGGCGGCTTCTGGCAGATGACCTGGGAGTACGGCCCGTGGAGACGCTTCAAGTTCACCGGCTTCTTCGCCACCTCACCGTGGGACGGGGACCAGGATCCGGAGCTGACCTTCTTCGCTGACCGCGGCCGCTACCTCACCACCCAGCCGCAGTTCCTCTGGGACGTGGGCTACGCCCTCACCGGGAAGCAGAACCGCGTGGAGCTCGGCGTGGAGTACGCCTACTTCCTGAACCGCTACCAGCTCAAGGACAAGGACGAGAAGGTCGCCCAGGCGATGATCAAGTTCTCCTACTAGAGCTCGAACCCGAGCGTGAAGCTCACGGCGAGCCCGGCGAGGACCAGGCCCGCGAGGATCGCCATCAGGTAGTCTCTCTGCCGGAGGAAGAGGACCGCCGTGAGGAGGACGCGGATCAGGGGAAGGCTGATGAGGGCCCCGAGACCCGCGTAGCTTACGAGCTGGCCCCAGCGCCGGTGCGCCCAGTGGTGCGCGAGGAGGTCCGCGAGGGGGATCCGGTCGTAGGTCTCGAAGTTGAAGAAAGGGTTCCCCCGGAGCTGGAAGTTCAGCACGAACCCCGCGAGCATCAGAAGGCCCGCGACGATCACGCCGATCCTGAGGAACTTCGCGATCCGGAGCTCGAGCCGCTGGATCTCATTCATGGGTGAACCCCCGGTAGAGCATCTGGAAGGCGACGACGGTGAGCATGACCACGAAGACCTTCTTGATGGTCTGCGCGGGGAGCCGGGGCATGACCCGTGCCCCGATCCACGAACCGACGATGATCCCGAGGGAGACCGGGCAGGTGACCTCGGGCCTGATGTCCCCGCGCAGGAGGAAGGCTCCGGCGCTGGCCGTCGCCGTGACTCCGATCATGAAGTTCGACGTGGCCGAGGAGATCTTCATGGGGATCTTCATGGCCCCGTCCATGGCGAGGACCTTGAAGATCCCGCTTCCGATCCCGAGGAGGGCGGAGAGGACGCCGGCGAAGAACATCATGAACAGACCCAGGGGCACGCGCTCGACTTTGTACTGGATGAGCTGGCCCTTCTCGTTCATGAACTGGCCCGCGAGCCGCAGGCGCTCCGACCAGGGGTGGTCGACGGTCGAGACGGCGTCCCCCTTCCGCCGGAGCATCATGACTCCGGAGAAGAGGAGGAAGCCGCCGAAGGTGATGTAGAGCCAGGCCGTCGAGATCTGCGAGGAGATGAGGAAGCCGACCATGGCCCCGGCCACGGTCCCCAGTTCGAGGAGGACCGCCAGCCGGAGGTTGGTGAGGTGGTCTCGGAGGAAGCTCGCCGCCGCTCCGGAGGAGGTGGCGATGATGGAGATGAGGCTCGCCGCGATGGCGTAGCGGATGTTAACGCCGAAGAGGATGGTGAGGGCGGGGACGACGATGATGCCACCGCCGATCCCCAGGAGGGCCCCCAGGAAGCCCGCGCAGATAGAGATGAGAAAGAGGAGCGATGCGTACACTACGCGGTGGTTTCAACCGGTACCGCGCGCACCGAAGAGACCCGCCTCGGCTTGTACTTCTTCAGGAGCTCGATGAGGCCCCCCTCGTCCTTGATCCGCATCTTCCGTACGCCGTTCTCGAGGTAGCGTTCGACCGGGACGACGAACTCGTTTCTCTTGAAGTGCTGCCACTCGTGGTCCTTCGGTCGGACGTCGAGGGTGATGCCCTCCGGAAGCGACGAGCGGTCCACGCCGTGCATGAGGAGGTACTCCTTCCCGTCCGCCCGAACCGAGACCGGTCGGCCGATCCAGGTGAAGAGGACTCGTAGGGGAGCCGTGATGTCCTCGAGCTCTCCGTCCTTGTTGAGGACTGGCTTGAACGCGTGGAGGCTGCCCTTGGAGGTGGCCATGTAGCTTCCGTAGTGGCCGAAGTATTCTCCGGCGCTGAAGAGCATCTCGTATTCGATGTCCGCTCCCTTGCTCAGGAGCTTCTTGAATTCCTCCTGGCTCTGGACAGGCTTGCCGTCGTGCTGGACTTCGATGTGCGGGCCTTCGACCAGGGGACCCTCGGTCGGTCCGCGCTTGGCCGCGGCCCAGACGGTCTGGCTCTCTTTGTAGACGTCGAAGATGATCTTGGCCGGTTCCATGACCTTGCTGAGGGTCTTATCCAGGTACGCGACGACGATCGCCGTCCGGTACGGCAGCTTCCGCAGCCCGCCCGGCGCGTGCGGATCCGGGACTTCTTTCTGCTCGACGATGGTCTCGTAGACGAAGGGAACCCACCCGCGGTGATCGACCATGAGGTCGCCGTTCTGGAAGGTGATCGGCTCGCCCCCGTAGCCGTGGCTGAAGACGACGTTGCCCTTCTCGTCTCTCTGGATCCAGTTCCCGTCCTCCGGCAGCACCTTGTTCAGGACGGTCTTCGGGTTGGAAGCCTCGAGCTTGTAGGTGCTCTTCACGGGGACGAACTCGGCGTCGAAGAACGTTCTCTGGCGGGTGTTGTTCCACCCGTCCTTGATCATGTAGGGCCGGCCGTCCGGGCCCGTGGCCATGGCCCCCGCGAGGAGCTTCAGGGCCGTCTTCCCGTCTGGCTTCTTGAACTTGAAGATCGCGAGGTCCCAGGTCGACGAGTCGAAGGAGTAGCCGAAGGGCTTCCCGGTGGCCGGGTCGATCTCTCCGCCGTACTTGTAGCCGAACTCGTTTCTGAGGTTCACCTTGTGAACCGGGTTCAGGCCGCCCTTCACGAACTTCGACAGGGAGTCGAAGATCATGATGCTCTGGCCGGAGAAGCCGACCACGTACTTCTTCTCGCCGTTCGGGAACTCGATGAGCTCGGGCCTGGTCGCGTCGGGCACGTCCTGGTCGGAGACGAGGCGGACCTTGTTCCCGGAGGGGTGGTACTTCTTCAGGTCGCTCATGATCTTCTTATGGTCGCTGCGGTCGAGGGTACAGGGTGACTGCTGGGAACAAACTTTGGCAAAACAGGACTGGCTCAGGAAGGTCATCGCTAGGACAAAACTGATTCGCAAGTTGGACATGATTTCACTCCATGAAACTCATTAATAAAGCTTGAAAATTTTATAGTTCCTGAGTTTTTATGACCATTACTTATTTCTGTGTGCTCAGAGACAAAAACGGGGAAAGATGTATTTAGCGAATGTCTTGTAAGGAAATGAAAGATTCGGAAGGGGATTTGGCGCGAGCGGATTAAATATTTTATACACTTGCCCTCTCTCGAGAGAGAGGGCAAGCTTTCAGGACTATCGGACGGAAGAGGTCTTTCTGGTAGAAGCTGGCTTCTTCGCGGCAGGAGCAGCGGCCGGGGCCGTGGCGGTCTTGCAAGTGTAGTTGATGTGCCACTCTTTCAGAGATGTGCTGGTGGAAGAAACGGTGGTGTGGTCGACGTCTCTCTCCGTCGGCTTCATGAATTTGAAGCCCTTCATTTCGTAGCCGGTGGTCTCGCGTTCCTGGTGCGAGTTGGCGTTGCTGGTGGTCGTCGTTCCGACCACGACTTCGCTCTCCTCGACGATGTTCACGGTCCCCTGGCCGCAGTTCTTCGCCATGAGAGACTCGGCGTAGGTCCGGTCCTCCGGGACGTGGTTCGTCTTGAGGGAGATCGTCCCCTCAACGCCGGGCTTCTTCTTGACTTCACGGGCGTAGGGCTTGTAGGGACCGGTGGCGCAGCTAGCGAGGGTGAACAGGACGGAGAGACCAAGTAGACGGTTCATTAGAAACTCCTAAGTTGATTTAGAGATTAAATGATCAGGGCCTTTCGAAAAATTTGCAACAACCCTAACCTTAATTCCCGAACCGCCGGAGGTATCCGCCCCGGGGGCTCAACTATTCTGCGCCGAAGTGGTCCGTGGCTTCGATGAGCTTGGACCGGATCCCGGGCTCCGAGGCGGAGTGGCCGGCGTCGTCGATGATGAAGAGCCGCGCCTCGGGAAGTTCCTTCTTCAGATCGTGGCCGAGACCGCCGGACAGACGACGTCGTAGCGACCCTGGACGATCCAGGTGGGGACGCGCCGGAGCTTGTGGGCGTGCTTCAGGAGCCAGCCGTCCTCCTCGAAGAATCCCTTGTTCACGAAGTAGTGGCATTCGATCCGCGCGAAGGCGTCGGCGAAGGCGTCTCCGGCGAAGCGCTCGATGAAGGCCGGGTCGATCCGGAGCTTCGAGGTGGACCCTTCCCAGATCGACCAGGCCTTCGCGGCGTCGGACCGGACCTGCGGATCGGCGGAGCTCAGGCGCCGGTAGAAGGCCGCGACGAGGTCGTGCCGCTCGCTCTCGGGGATGGGTGCCAGGTACTTCTCCCAGGCGTCGGGGAAGATGTAGCTCGCCCCTTCCTGGTAGAACCAGCGGATCTCCTTTTCCCTCAGGAGGAAGATTCCCCGGAGGATGAGGGCCCGGACCCGCTCGG
>SXUH01000193.1 GCA_005791855.1 Bdellovibrionales bacterium | reverse complement strand
GTGGTGGAAGAGGAAGCCGCAGAGGCAGCCGCAGAAGAGGACGTACCTCAGGAGTCCGCGGACCAGTTGGACCGGGTTGAACGGGATGGGCCAGCTCGCAGCGATCATCCGAACTTCCTCTCGAACGACGCCGGGAGCTTCGTCATGTCCAGGATGGTGAGGAGGTCCAGGCACTCCATGTCCCCGTCCCAGGCCATGGCCCGGGAGAACTTCGCTCCGGCGAGGAGGTACATGCCCATGAGCGAGCTCATGCCCTTCGGCGAGTCGCTCGGAGTGAGGTCGAGGGTCGCGGGCGGCACGCAGGCTCGCTGCACGCCGATCTCGAAGTCGTCGATGAGGGCGTTCTTCTTCTCCAGGTCCGCCAGGATCTGGGTGACCGAGCCGAAGTCTTTCTTCGGGATGCTCGAGCACCCGAAGAGGTAGCGGGCCCCGGAGCGGGTCGCGTACTGGAGCAGCCCCTTCCAGAGGAGGCTGATGACCGCTCCGGACCGGAAGTCCCTGTGGACGCAGGCCCGGCCCAGTTCGAGGACGGTCTCCGGGTGCCGGAGGAAGTCGTCGAGGATGAACTCTCCCTCCGAGTAGAACCGCTTGGCGGCGCCGGAGAGGAGGAGCCGGTAGGAGGCCACGATCTTCCCGCTGGCCTTGTCTTTGACCACGAGGTGGTCGCAGAGGAAGTCGTGGGTGTCGAGGTCGTACGGCAGGAAGGAAAAGAGCGACGGCAGCTGGGAGAATTCCCGGTAGAAGACCTCGAAGCGCAGCCGCAGCACTTCCGCGAGCTCCTCGGGACAGTTGACGGTCTTCACCTGGTAGAACTGGTTCTCGAAGTCGATCTGGATCCGCGGCTTGATGATCTTCCCCATGAGGGACTTGAGCCGGAGGTAGTACGGCATGCGGGTCACGGCGAAGTGGGTATTCAGGTACAGGGCGTTCACCATATCTGCTCCTTGAAGTGGTCTAGGTCTAATTCTGAAGCCGGCCGGAGCGAATGACCTGTTAAGATCACGTTAAGGCGGGGTCCTGTGTTAAGGGAGGGTTAAGATTAATTATGCCTGCCTTAAGATTAAGGCTTCTTTGGCCCTCGCAAGAACAAGTAAAATCCTCCATAATTTCGTCATGAAGTTTGGGCTTGAAAGCGAGAAGCATCTTTTTAATCTTACCAAGAACAAGCCCTCCGGCGGCGTCTTTAGCTTCATCGACGCCCTCTCCGACTACAACCGCTTCTTCGGCAAGGACGTCACCTCGCGGGTCACCAACGAGTTCGTCCTGAACATGGTGGAGATCGGAACCCTCCCCTCGAGCGACCCCATGGAGATCATCCAGGACTACCTCCTGAACCTCATGCTCATCCAGACGGTCTCCATCCGAGAGGACGTCGCCCTCGTTCCCCTCGCGGCCCTGCCCATGGACTTCCTGCCCCACATGATCCCCAAGTGGCCCTACTACGTCCAGAACAGCATCCTGAGCAACCGCAAGCAGGACAGCTGGAATATGGAGAACTCCTCGCCGCTCAAGCGCGCGGGGAACTGCGCAGGGATCCACGTCCACGTGGAGCTCGAGACCGCCCCTGAGTTCCTCTTCAGTAACCGGGAGCTCCAGGACAAGTTCAACATGGGCCTGATGATGACGCCGATGATCGCCTTCGGGAGCTCGCCCTACTTCTTCGACAAGCACGAAGCCTCGAGCATGCGGGGCCTGTCCTACTACAACGGCGTCTACGCGGACGAGAAGCTCAACGGCGGTCTCCCGCCGGTGATGGCGTCTTCGGCCGAGGTGCTCGAGTACTTCCAGACCGGGATCAACACCTGGATCGACCGGGGCGTGGCCCTGGGCTTCCCCCGCGAGGAGCTCTCCCAGCTCACGGGGAAGAAGGGTGCGAACTGGAACCCGGTCCGCTGGAACCGCGCCTGGAACACCATCGAGATCCGCTGCCTCGACTCCGACAGCATCGACCTGGACGCGGCGAAGTTCATCTGGATGACGGGGGCCATGAACCGCCTGGACACCAAGGGGGAGAACTTCACCTGCCGGGTCATCGATGCCCGCGAAGACCTCTCCGAGACCGTGATCGACCAGTGCTTCTCCATCGAAGGTTCCGAAGTGCTAATCCTCTCGTCGAAGCACATCGCCGACCTCTTCAACCGGGCCATCACGGCGGGCGTGAGAGACGAACTGGTGGAGCGGTACCTGAACCGGCTCCACGACTTCGCCGTGGCCCGGGCGCCGAAGCGCCACTACTGGGCCTACGAGCACCTCCTGACCGTCCTGCGGAACCACGAGACCTCCAGCGAACGGATCCTCGCCTACACCAACCGCTGCGGAACCCTCACCGCCACCCAGGGGATCACCATCGTCCACTCGGCGATCAAGGAGCAGAAGAAGTCCCTCCGGATCATGCAGAATGCATTTCCGGACGTGTTCGAAAGATTAAAGGTTTCTCATCCCGAGTTAAGTCTTCACCACTGAGCCAGCTGCACTCGCCTCTGCGGACCGCGATGACCTCTCCTTCCTTCAGCGGGACCCAGCTTTCGTCGTTGAGCGGGACGCTCGCGAAGAGAGTGATGACGTGGCTGGTGTCCTTCACCGCGATCCCCGTCTTCGAACTCTTCTCGAAGCCCGAGGGCTGGTCGTCGCAGTTCAGGTGGAGGTAGTGCAGGCCAGGCCACTCGAGGTGGTCGGTCACGGGGTTGTGTCTCTGGTGGCCGTGGCCGAAGAGCGCGTCTCCGTCGGAGTAGAGGAAGTTCGCGGCCCCGAGGGCCCGCATCTCCTTGGCGAACTGGGCGACGAGGTAGTGGCGCTCCACCAGCGGCGGGATCTCATCGTACTTCGACCACAGGACCTGCAGCC
>SXUH01000192.1 GCA_005791855.1 Bdellovibrionales bacterium | reverse complement strand
CTCCCGCACAAGAAGACCATCCAGGACGGCACCGACGTCAACGAAGAACGGCGCCTCTGCTACGTCGGCATCACCCGCGCCCGGAAGAAGCTCGTCATGTCCTACGCCAAGGAACGGAAGATCTACAACAAGATGCTCCCGCGCTTCAAGTCCCGCTTCGTCGTCGAACTCGGCCAGTGCTTCAAGGAGCTGGACCGCACGAACTTCGGAGACATGTCCGAGGAGGAGGTCGTCGACTTCAAGAAGAACTTCTTCGGCAACCTGCTCGGGAGCCTGAAGTGAGGCTCCTCGACCTCGTCACGAGCTTCCACAACTGGCTCACGGACAAGGACTTCCTCTGGTGGCCCTTCTCCTTCCTCCGCCCGGAGCCCAGCGAGTACATGACGTTCCGGCTCACGGCCCTCATGACCCTTTGCTTCGGGGGCCTCGCCTTCACCATGTTCACGGTCCTCTCCGTGATGAACAACGTCTTCACCGTCCGGGATTCGGTCCTTACCTTCTTGGCTTGCTTCCTGGGCTTCGGACTCTGGTTCAATCTCGTGACCAGACCGCTCTGGAATCGACGGACGCGGGAGCTCTTAGGGAAACCGGCTTCTTAAAATAAAGGCCATCCCTGGCCTAGATATCCATCCTTGGAAGACCCCTTCCTAACGGTCATCATTTACTCTTGGTATCGTCGACGTCTTTGTGGACCTCATCGAAGTCGTTCGGGATCTTGTGGCCGGAGGAGAATCCGGTGATCGTGTACCCCCGGGGCATGAAGATGCCGAAGGTCAGGAACGAGATGAGGATGTCCTGCGGACTCTTGTGCTCGTAGACGATGAGCTTCGAGACTCCGTCGTAGCCCGCGTCCCGGACTTCCTCGTCGATGTAGACCACGTGGTGCTCGGGCTTGACTCCCCAGAAGTAGAACTTCCGCTCGCCAACGATGTTGACTTCTTTCTGGTGGCCGGGGTTTCCTTCGAATGTCACAGGGATCGTATTCTTTGATCGGAAGTGGATGGTGGTACAGCTTGCCAGCATTCCTAGGAGAACAAATAGGGATACGTTTTTCATATCCTTCAATTCTTTAGGGCACCGGACGACTTGTCAAAATTTATTTTTAGTAATGGTCGAAAGTAGTTTTCTTTTTCTCTGCGATTCCGTCGAGGGCCTTGAAGTGGTCCGACGAGCGCTGGGTGATGCCCTGGTAAGCCGCCATGAGTTCGAGGTGCGAACTCAGATCATTCTGGTACGCGTGGACCAGCGCCTTCTTCGTCATCTGCAGAGCGATCGGGGGCAGCGCCGCGAGCACGTCGACGAGTTCCTGAGTCTTTCTCTTCAACTCCGGCAGCGGGACCACCTGGTTCACCAGGCCGATGCCCTGGGCTTCGGCCGCCGTGATCGTCTTACACGTGAGGAACATCTCCATCGCCTTCCCGAAGCCGACCAGTCTGGTGAGGAAGAAGGCGCCGCCGTCGCCGGGCACGAGCCCGACCCGGGCGAAGGTCTCGGCGAAGGTCGCCGAGTCCGCGGCGACCCGGAGGTCGCACATGGCCGCGAGGTCGCAGCCAGCGCCGACCGCCGCTCCGTTCACCATCGCGATCACCGGAGTCTTCAGCTGGGACATGGTGAGCGGGATCTGCTGGATCCCGGCCTGGTACGCTTCCCGGAGCTCGTTGGATTCCCCCGCGAACATACCGGTCTTCCCCTTCATCGCCTTGAGGTCTCCGCCCGCGCAGAAGTTCTTCCCCGCGCCGGTCACGACGATCACCCGCACCTGGGTGTCCAGGTCCGCGTGCCTCAAGACTTCCACCAGCGCCTTCACCATCCCGCTGGAGTACGCGTTGCTGGCCTCCGGGCGATTGAGCGTGACCCAGAGGGAACCGTGGACCTTCTCCACCAGGAGGTCTTCGAAGGATCTCAGGTAGAAGTTCATGCCTTCCCCGTGGCGAGGTAGGCCCGCAGGAACTTCGACTCCGTCTGCCGGCCGATCTTCCCGAGGATGAACTTCGAGGCTTCCGCGAGCTTCGCGAGCTCGACCCCGGTCTCGAGCCCCTGGGAGGTCAGGAGGTACCACACGTCCTCCGTGGCGACGTTCCCGGTGGCGCCCTTGGCGTACGGACAGCCGCCGAGGCCCCCGGCCGAAGAGTCGAAGGTCGTGATCCCCTCCTCGAGGGAAACGAGGATGTTCGTCAGGGCCATGCCCCGGGTGTCGTGGAAGTGCATGGCAACCTTCCCGAGACCGATCTCATTTTTTATCTCTCGGACGTAGGCCCGGACGTCCTTCGGGACCGCGACGCCGATGGTGTCCCCCACCGAAACCTCGTGGACCCCGAGGTCGAGGAACCTGTTTAGCACGCGGAGGAGCTTCCCGGCTTCCATGCGCCCTTCGTAGGGACAGCCGAACGCGGTCGAGACGTACCCGCGCATGCGGACCCCGTCCTTCTTCGCTTCCTGCGCCACCTCGGCCATCCGGACGAAGCTCTCGTCGACGGAGGCGTTGATGTTCTTCCTGGTGAACGCGTCGGACGTCGCGCTGAAGAGAGCGATCTCCTTCACCCCGACGGCCCGGGCGGCTTCGTAGCCCTTCATGTTCGGCACGAGGCACGGGTAGTTTCCCCCCGTCCCGGAGAGTTCGTTCCGCACTCTGGTGAAGAGGTCGTGCGCATCCACCATCTGCGGGATCGCCGGCGCCTTCACGAAGCTCGTCACCTCGATGTTCCGGAGCCCCGCCGCCGCGAGGAGGGAGATGAACGTGAACTTGTCTTCCGTCGAAATGATCTGCTTCTCATTCTGGAGGCCATCCCTCGGCCCGACCTCAACAATCTTAATCATCAGAGCTCCACTTCCGCCAGGGTGACTCCACCCTGGACCAGTTCTCCAACTTTATAGAAGATCTCCTTCACCTTCCCGTCCTTATCGGAGCGGATGGAGTGTTCCATCTTCATGGCCTCGAGGATGAGGATCGGCTCACCCTTCTTCACCTCGCTCCCCGGCGCCTTCAGGATCTTGAAGATCTTCCCGGGCATCGGCGAGGTCAGTCCGCCCGCGTGGCCGGAGGTCCGCTTCGTCTTCTTTCCTCCGGCGAGGGCGACGATGGCTTCCCGGCCATCCGCCATGACTATGCTATCACCATCTCCGTTGGGTTGACCAACGGCCGCGCGGATCCGCTTCTCCCCGCCGAGGACCAGCTCCCCGGAATCCCGGTGGATAAGCGAATACGAATATTCCTTGCCTCCCAGGGAGAAGCTCACGGTCTTCCCGTCGTTCTTGTACTCTGTAACTTTCTTCTCGACGCCGTTGATGATGAAGGTCTTTTCCATACTAGTTCCTGAATCCTGAGAGCTCCGTCCACGGAGTCTTCGAAACCTGTTCGGCCACCTGGCTGGCCTTCTTCTTCTCGCTGAGGCTCAGCGCCGCGATGAACGCCGCGACCTGGTCGTCGGTGAACGCCGCTGGCGCGAGGTCATCCTTGTGGTCCGGGATGAAGTGCGTGTGGACCTTCCCGGCCACGAAGTCCCGATGGCCGAGGATCCGCTTCAGGTAATCCCGGTTCGTCTTCACACCCAGGAAGAGCACCTCGTCGATGCTCTGGAGGGTCTTGGAGATGGCGGTCTTCCGGTCTTCTCCCCAGACCACGAGCTTCGCCAGCATCGGATCGTAGTT
>SXUH01000191.1 GCA_005791855.1 Bdellovibrionales bacterium | reverse complement strand
GATCTGCGTGAACTCCGGCTGCCGGTCGGCCCGGAGGTCTTCGTCCCGGAAGCAGCGGCAGATCTGGAAGTACTTATCGGTGTTGGCGATCATGAGGAGCTGCTTCAGGGTCTGGGGCGACTGCGGGAGCGCGTACACCTTCCCCTGGTGGACCCGGGACGGGACCACGTAGTCTCGGGCGCCCTCGGGAGTCGTCTTGTAAAGAATGGGGGTTTCCACTTCCGTGAACCCGAGCCCGTAGAGGGCTTCCCGGGCCTTCCTCGTGGTGTTGGACCTCAGGGTGAGGATGTCCTGGAGCTTCTTCGATCGGAGGTCGAGGTAGCGGTACTTCAGCCGCAGGTCTTCGGTGGCGGGCACCATCCCGTGCGGGAGGAAGGGAACTTCCTCGGCGTAGGAGAGGAGGCGGATCTCCTCCACCTGGACTTCCACCAGTCCGGTGTCCATCCCCTTGTTCTTCGCGGACTCGGGTCTGGCGGCGACCTTCCCCGTGGCCATGATCACCGATTCCAGGGAAAACTTCCGGAGCTCGTTGATGTCGTGCTTAAAGTTCTCAAAGCCGAGCTGGGTGACGCCGTACTTATCTCGCAGGTCAATGAAGTGCAGGCTTCCGAGATTCCTGTACTTATTCATCCAGCCACAGAGGGTTACGGTCTTTCCGATGTCGGACTCCCTTAATTCTCCGCAGTGGTGAGTGCGCATGGACCCAGGAAGATTTTTATTCATTGAAAACTCCTCAATTTATCTCGTACACTTGGTTGGTATCATACCCGAATCAGGAACAAACTTCATGAGAAAACTATTATCTTTGCTCCTCCTCTTCGTACTTCTTTCTTGCCAACGAGTGTCACAGGACCCGCTGAAGAATATCCAGCTCGCGACCCCCTACGGGGACACCATCGAAACCACCCTCTCCTACACCATGGCCGATCAGACCCAGGGTCTGTCCGGAGTGAAGAACGAGGAGTACGAAGAGAACCAGGGGATGCTCTTCTACTACATGGAAGACGGAGAGAAGGCCTTCTGGATGCCCGACACCTACTTCGACCTCGACCTGATCTTCCTGGATAAGGATCTGAAGATCCTCGACATCGTGAGGAACGTCCCCCACTACGTCGGCCGGGCCAACCCGGACCTCATCCCCAAGGTGCGTCCCGTCTGGGCCCGCCACACGCTGGAGCTCAAGGCGAGCTCCCCGATCTCGAAGAAGCTCAAGGTCGGCGACCAGTTGAAGTGGAAGTCGTCCCTCTCCATGGAGAAGACGGAAGCGAAGATGAAGGAAAAGGGCGTGTACTAGATTTGGCGATCGTCGGCGGGGGTGGTCTCCGGAACCTCCCCGGCGAAGAGGATCAGGAACTCGTCCGCGGCGATGACCCCGAGGTGTTCCTTCGCTAGCTGCTTCTGGTAGCCCTTGTCCACCTGGATCCTTCCGATCTCCGCCTTGATGGCCTTGTTCTCTCTCTGGAGCTCGGCCAGCTCTTCTTTCTTTTCCTTGATCACGTTCTCCGTGGAGAACCAGTCCCAGACACCGCGGTCCATGAAGATCAGGCGGAGGACGAGGAGGCCGATGAGAGACCAGCCGAGCTTCGGCAGGATGCTCGCCTTGGCCTTGGTCTTACTCTTGGCCGCGGGGACCCGCGCCGGTTTCTTTACGACCTCCTCCTCCTCCTCGACCTCTTCCTCGCCGTCGAGGTACTCGATCTCCTGCTCGGAGAGCTCGGAGCTCCGGTGCTCGATGAGTTCGGTGTTGTCGGCGTGGCCGATGGACTTGCGGGTGGCGGTGGTTTCGAAGACCGCCGGGGCCACGCTCGAGCCGGTGGCGAAGGGCCTGTTGAAGACGTCTTTCCTAGTTCTGATTCTCTGGGACTTGGCGGTTTTCTGCGCGAACGGGGACTCTACTTCTTCGTACTCATCGGACGCCGGTCTATTCATTCTATATTCCACTTAAAATACATCCTGTATTTTGGAATGGCCCGAGCGTGGTGCCGGAGCCCAGTTAAATTGGTAACTTAAATACCAATTTAACATGGGTCAGGTTTTTAACTATAGGAAAGTTTGGAAAAGAAGTTTTTTCCGCCTGGGACCGGGCTTAGTAGCGAGACGATCCGTAGGAGCGTCCGCCCCCACGATTGCCCCCACCGTGCTTGCCGCCGCGGTGGTAGTACCCGCCGCCGCCGCCGAACTTGTTCCCTCCACCGTATCCGACCGGAGCCGTCGCCAGCTCGATGCTCACCCGGCGGTTGCCGAACATCTCGCCCTTGAGGCCCATGATGGCGTCGGTGCACTGGACGGGGGCTTCGAGGAACGCGAACTTCTCCTTGGTTTCGATCCGGCCGATCTCCCGGCCCGGCACGCCGGTGACCTGGGAGACGAACTTGATGAGGTCGCCCGGGGTCGCGCCGTCCATCGTTCCGAGGTTGATGAAGAACCGCTGCATCCCGGAGGTGGCGCGCACGCCGGTCCGCTCTCCGCCCTGGGTCCGGCCCATGACGTCGATGTCCTGAGCTTTCTGGTAGCGCTTCAGCGTGTTCTCGAACATGAAGCCGTAGATCCCCTTCACCAGGTCTTCCTTCTCGAGGCCGTCGAACTTCGCCTTGAACGAATCGTAGTGGAGCACGTCCTCGTCCTTGAAGGCCTTGATGAGGTCCGTGAAGCGGGTCATGGACTTCATGAGGATCTTCTCCCGGATCTCCTTCACCGCCGGGAGCTGGATGCGCTCGATCTTCGCCTTGGTGATCCGTTCGATCTGCCCGACCCGCGAGAGCTCGTTCGGCTCGACGATGGAGAGGGAGATCCCCTTGGATCCGCCCCGGCCGGTTCTCCCGATCCGGTGGACGTAGGCTTCGTTATCCTGGGGGAGGCCGAAGTTGATCACGTGGGTGAGGTTGTTGACGTCGATCCCCCGGGCGGCCACGTCCGTGCAGACGAGGAGGGTGATCTTCTT
Organism: Bdellovibrionales bacterium; assembly: GCA_005791855.1. Taxonomy (GTDB): domain Bacteria; phylum Bdellovibrionota; class Bacteriovoracia; order Bacteriovoracales; family Bacteriovoracaceae; genus Peredibacter. The sequence goes on along the minus strand of SXUH01000191.1, from coordinate 643 downwards.
CTCCTTGAACTTCTTCATGGTCATGTCCCGGGCGGCCTGGTCCATGTCTCCGTGGAGGGCGTCGGTCGGGTACCCGCGGGCGTTGAGCTCGTCGGTGAGCTCCTTCGCGCCGATCTTGGTCTTGGTGAAGATGATGGCGTACATGGCGTCGGAGAAGTCCATGTAGCGGCAGAGGGCTTCGATCTGGTTATCCCGGCGCACCACCACGAGCTTCTGCTCGACGGAGTCGGCGGTGAGGACCTTCTTGGTGACCTTCACGGTGACCGGGTTCGAGAACTGTTCGTTCACGAGGTTGGCGATGGGCCCCGGCATGGTGGCCGAGAACATCCAGATCCGCTTCTCCGGAACCTGGGCGATGATCGCGGTCACGTCGTCGAAGAAGCCCATGTCGAGCATCTCGTCGGCCTCGTCCAGGATCACGAAGCGGGTCGCTTCGAAGCGGAGGACGCCGCGGTCGATGAGGTCCATCACCCGCCCCGGAGTCCCGGCGACGACCTGGGGCTTCTTCGCCTTGAAGTCCTTGATCTGCAGGCCCACGGAGGTCCCGCCGTAGACGGCCATGGAGCGGATCGGCTCGAAGCTCGAGAGCTTCTGGATCTCTTCGTTGATCTGGTTGGCGAGCTCCCGGGTCGGGGCGAGGATG
>SXUH01000190.1 GCA_005791855.1 Bdellovibrionales bacterium | reverse complement strand
CTCGACACGGTGAGGGTCGAGAAAGACGGCAAGTGGGCCCAGTTCGAGCCGAACAAGAATCTTCTCATCGAATCGACCATCGTCTTCGCCCACCCGATCATCAAGACCCAGAGCTTCGGCTTCGAATTCTCCTGCGAGACCTTCATCGAAGACATCGCCCGGGCCCGGACCTTCGGCTTCGCCCGTGACGTCGACATGCTCAAGAGAAAGGGCCTCATCAAGGGCGGATCCCTCGATAACGCCATCGTCCTCGACGACTACAAGGTGATGAACCCCGAGGGCCTCCGCTTCGACAACGAGTTCGTCCGGCACAAGATCCTCGACACCATCGGCGACGTCAGCCTCCTGGGGTACGAGATCGCCGGGAAGATCACGACCTTCAAGTCTGGCCACAACCTCCATAACCTCCTCTGCAGGAAGCTCCTCGAAACCCCCTCGGCTTACGAGATCGTTTCCGCTTCTTCCTTGAACGCAGAAGTCCGGGACGCGCACAAGCTGCCACAGTTCATCACCGTGACCCGATAACACTTAGAAGCAATCTATCTTCCTTTCCATTCCTGGGTCCGTGGTGATAAAGTTTTCCAGTCAAATTAATCACTGGAGGCTTCATGCGAACTTTCCTGGCTCTTGTTCTCCTGTCGTTCAACGCCATCGCCGGCGCCGTCGAATGGACCGACCTCACTCCGGGGGGAGTCTACCGGATCACCCAGGGCGCCGTCCTTCCAGTGCGCGGAGGCCAGGGCCGCACGGTCCAGGTCCGACCGGGAGATTTCTACCGATTGAAGCAGGTCGAACCGCTCGTCTCGAACGTCATCCTCTTCAGCTTCGACATCAAGAACTGCCCGGGGCCGAACCTCCAGTCGGAGATGACGATCCTCCCTGTCCAAGGAACGAACCCCGTGGTAGAGGTGGGCTTCCAGCTTGAGAAGAGCTGCCAGATGTGGATCTTCCTCGAGGGCAAAGACACCTGGACAAAAAGTATTTTCGCGAAATAAGAGGACGCCATGAGATTATCAAAAGGTTACTGGCAGACGTACAAAGAAATCCCCTCCGATGCGGACATCGTCTCGCAGCAGCTCATGATCCGCTCGGGCCTCATCTACAAGACCGCCGGGGGCCTCTACACCTACCTGCCGATGGCCTTCCGGTCCATCAAGAAGATCGAACGGATCATCCGCGAGGAACTCGATCGCATCGGCTGCTTCGAGATCCAGATGCCGGTCATGACCCCGGCCGAACTCTGGCACGAGACGGGCCGCTGGGAGACCATGGGTGCCCAGATGCTAAAAGCGGTCGACCGCGCGGGCCGGGACCTCTGCATGAGTCCCACCAATGAGGAAACCGTCACCGACCTCTTCCGCAGAACCGTCAGCTCCTACAAGCAGCTCCCCGTGTGCCTGTACCAGATCAACACCAAGTTCCGGGACGAAATCCGTCCGCGCTTTGGCCTTCTCCGGGCCCGCGAGTTCAGCATGAAGGACGGGTACTCCTTCCACATCGATAAGGCGTCCCTGGACGCGTTCTACGACGAGATCTACGTCGCCTACGAAACCATCTTCAAGCGCCTGGGCCTGGACTTCATCATCGTCGAAGCCGACGGAGGTGCGATCGCCAGCGGCGGCGCCAAGACCCACGAGTTCCAGGTGGTGGCGGACAACGGCGAAGACCTCGTGGTGACCATCCCGCAGACCTCCTTCGCCGCCAACATCGAGAAAGCCGTCACCAGTAGAAGGAACATCATTGCCGCCCCCGCCATGGGCCTCGAGAAGTTCTCGACGCCGAACCAGAAGACCTGTGAAGAGGTCTGTGCCGCCCACGGCTTCCCGATCACCCAGAGCCTCAAGTCCCTGGTGATGACCGCCGTCGTCGGAGGGAAGGACAGGTACTTCATGGTCATGCTCCTCGGAGACGATAGTCTCAATGAGGTGAAGTTCAAGAATAAAGTAAACGCTGAACACATCCGTCCGGCCCAGCAGAGCGAGCTAGATAAGCTGGGCCTGGTGAAGGGCTTCATGGGCCCGACCATCGACCATCCGGACCTGAAGATCGTCTTCGACGAAGCCATCGACATGAAGGCTTCCTACGTCATCGGCGCCAACGAACCTGACCACCACGTGAAGGGGTACGTCCCGGAGCGGGACACGAAGGCGAAGTTCTTCCGCGCGGACCTCCGCCTCGCGAAGGCCGGGGACTTCATCGGAGACCACGAGATCGTCCTCAAGAAAGGAATCGAGGTCGGCCACATCTTCCAACTGGGAGACAAGTACTCGAAGAGCATGAAGGTCACGGTCCTGAATGAGAAGGGCCAAGCTACGACACCCATCATGGGCTGCTACGGCATCGGGGTGACCCGGGTCCTCGCGTCTTCCATCGAGCAGAACAACGACAAGGACGGGATCATCTGGCCCGCAGCAATCGCCCCCTACGACGTCTACCTCTGCTACATCGGTAAGACCCAGGAGATCAGAGACGTCGCCGAGGAGGTCTACTCCGACCTCCTCAAGAAAGGATACGAAGTCCTCTTCGATGACCGGCAGCTCGGGCCAGGGCAGATGTTCAAAGACGCCGATCTCATCGGCCTTCCACTGAGAGTCGTCGTCGGGGAGAAAGACTACACCGCCACCGGCGAGGTCGAAGTGAAGGTCCGCAAGACCGGAGAGGTCCAGAAGGTGAAGAAGGACGCTCTCCTGACCGCGGTTCAGAAGAAGCTCGAAGAGTTGGGCAAATGGCTCTAGAGTTCGATCTCATCTTCGGCCTCCACAGCATCGCCGCTGCTCTCACCAACCCCCGGAGAGTCCACCAGAAACTCGTCGCGACGGACGAGGGGCTTGTGGAGCTCTCGAGGAAGCACAAGGTGAACCCGAAGGCGCTCAAGGTACAGGTCGAGCTCCTCTCTTCCCACCAGCTTCAGGAGAACGCAAAGAAAATCTGCAACCACCTCGGGCTAGATTTCTCCCGCGTCCCGTCTGGGGTATACCTTCAGACGTCTCCCATTGAAACCTACTCGGTGAACGACTTCCTCAATACACCGAAGGCAAAGCTCCTCGCCCTGGACCAGATCACCGATGTCCACAACGGAGCCGCCATCCTTCGGTCTGCCTGTTTCTATGGCATCACCGGAGTCCTCGTTCCTTCGGAAAAGTCCTTTGGCCTCACTCCATCCTTTTATCGGATAGCTTCTGGTGCAGTGGAATATGTAAGCTTAATCAGAGTTAATTCGCTGAGTCGAGCAGTGGGCCAGCTTAATGATGCAGGCTATATGACAGTGGGATTATCTGAGCACTCATCTGAAAATTTATCCCAGGAAGAGCTGAGATCTCAGAGTAAAATCTGCTTGTTGCTCGGAGCTGAAGAGACAGGACTTTCGCACGCTGTTTCTAGACTGGTGCAAAAAAATCTCAGTCTCCCCTCACAAGGAGAGATTAAATCCTTGAATGTCGCATCTGCAGCAGCAATAGCGATGGAAAAATGTTTTGGTCTCTAATCTGAAAAAGCTTGATTTCTAAAGCCTCAAACATTATAAATTTCAAACTCGCGATTTATCGTTAGTATGGGCTGCTCTAGCTCAGTTGGTAGAGCAACGGTTTTGTAAACCGTAGGTCGCAGGTTCGACCCCTGTGAGCAGCTCCATTTAGTTCGAATGGCGTGGTTCCCGAGTGGTCAAAGGGAGCAGACTGTAAATCTGCCAGCGTCAGCTTTCGGTGGTTCAAATCCACCCCACGCCACCATTCGAGCGTTGATAGTATAGTTAGGATTTTATGCGGGCGTAGCTCAGTTGGTAGAGCGCCACCCTTCCAAGGTGGAAGTCGAGAGTTCGAGCCTCTTCGCCCGCTCCATTTTTAAAATGGAAAAATAAGATCGGTTCTATTTCCCTGGAAATGAAAGCTCGCATGGCTCAGAGGTAGAGTACTTCCTTGGTAAGGAAGGGGTCCCGAGTTCGATTCTCGGTGCGAGCTCCATTTTCCAGAGAGAGAATAGGTTTTTTTTATTGTCAATACGACTGGTAGAGCATACTCTCTAGCAGTCAAAAAATAATTAAGGTAACGAGTTTTTAAAACTTTGTAAGGAGACCTCTCATGGCTAAGGAAAAATTTGACCGTAGTAAGCCGCACGTAAATATCGGAACTATCGGTCACGTAGATCACGGTAAAACAACACTTACAGCTGCTATCACTATGACGATGGCAAAAATCTACGGTGGAGCTGCCAAGTCATACGCAGACATCGATTCCGCTCCTGAAGAGAAGGCCCGTGGTATTACCATCAACACTGCTCACGTTGAGTACACAACTGCTAATCGTCACTACGCTCACGTAGACTGTCCGGGACACGCGGATTATGTTAAGAACATGATTACTGG
>SXUH01000189.1 GCA_005791855.1 Bdellovibrionales bacterium | reverse complement strand
GACCGACTACGAAGCCGGGTCTCGGCTCTTCTACGGAACGCGGGACGGCCTCCCGGGTTTGCTCGCCGACGAGTTCGAGAACGCGGTCATCGTCCAGATCAACACCGCAGGCCTCGATCGCTTCCGAGACCACATCACGGCGACGTTCGCGAACCTGACGAAGAAACAGGTGCACCTCCTGGATAACCAGAAGTACCGGGAGAAGGAATTCCTTCCGACCTTCGACACTGGCCCGCTCCCGGAGCTCTCCGTGAAAGAGAATGGCCTCCGCTACACCATCCGCTCGGAGGTCCTGCAGAAGGTCGGCTTCTACTACGACCACCGGGAGAACCGCCGGCAGCTCATGGCCCTGGTCGGGCGGCTCCGGCGGAAGCCCGAGCTCGGCGTGGACCTCTTCTGCTACGCCGGCGCCTGGGGGATGAGCGCGCTCAAGAGCGGGGCGGCCCGCGTGGAGTTCGTCGACCAGGGAGACTTCGAGGTCGAGGTGCGGGCGGCGCTGGAGGCGAACGGCTTCGCCGGCCGCGGCGCCTTCCGGCGGATGGACGTGTTCAAGTTCCTCGACGAAGCCGTGGCCTCGAAGAAGAGCTTCGACCTCGTCCTCTGCGATCCGCCAGCCTTCGCGAAGAGCCTGCTCCAGAAGACCCAGGCCCTCGAGGGGTACAGCAAGCTCCACCGGAGAGTGGCGAAGGTCGCGGCGCCCGGCGCCCTGTGCGCGTTCTCCTCCTGCACCCACTACGTCACCGAGCAGGAGTTCCAGAAGAACATCCTCGACGCCGCCAGCAAGGAGGGCCGGAGGCTCCAGCTCATCCACAGCGGCCTCCAGGGGTTCGACCACCCCGTCGACTCCCTTTCCGATAAGTCGAACTACATCAAAAGCTTTTTTTATATCCTGGAGTAAACAATGGTCTTACAAGAAAAGGTTCACAACGTCATCAGCCAAGCCAAGACGATCATCTTCGGCCAGGACGAACTCCTCGAGTCGATCATCTGCGCCCTCGTCTGCGAAGGCCACCTCCTCATCGAGGGCCTCCCGGGCCTCGGCAAGACCCTCAGCGTTTCCATGATGAGCCGGCTCTGCGACCTGGACTTCCAGCGCATCCAGTTCACGCCGGACCTCCTCCCGTCGGACCTCGTGGGGACCATGATGTACAACCAGCAGAAGCAGGAGTTCACCACGAAGTTCGGACCGATCTTCACCCAGATCGTCCTCGCCGACGAGATCAACCGGTCCCCGGCGAAGGTCCAGGCGGCCCTCCTCGAGGCCATGGCGGAGAAGCAGGTCACGATCGGGGACAAGACCCACAAGCTCCCCACTCCCTTCGTGGTCCTCGCGACCCAGAACCCGATCGAGCAGGAAGGGACCTACAACCTCCCGGAGGCGCAGCTCGACCGCTTCATGATGAAGATCTCCGTGGACTACCCGGAGTTCGAGGCGGAGAAGAGCATCCTGGGCCTCAGGCCCTCGCAGCTCGAGCTCAAGCCGACGATCAACGGGGCCGACCTCCAGGCGATGAAGGAGAAGGTGGAGCTCGTCTACGTGGATGAGAAGATCAAGGACATGATCATCCGCATGGTCCACGCGACGAGGCCCGGGAACAAGTTCTTCCCGAAGAAGTACGAAGGGGCCATCACCGCCGGCGCGTCCCCGCGGGCCTCCATCTGGCTCTTCAAGATCGCCCGCTTCCGCGCCTTCATGGAAGGGAAGGACTTCGTCTCTCCGGAGCACATCCTCTCCATCGTTCCGTCGGTGCTCGGGCACCGGGTGATCCCGTCCTACGAAGCCCAGATCGATAAGATCAACACCCGGAGCCTTGTGGCCACCATCGCCGCGAACGTCGTCTGATGAACCTCAAGGAGATCGAACGGGTCGTCGGACTCATCCAAAGCCACGTCTTCCGGAACTCCAACGCGTACTCCGCGGGGATGCTGAAGTCGCACTTCCGGGGCTCGGGGCTGCAGTTCCGGGAGCACCAGGTCTACGTCCCCGGCGACGACGTGCGCTTCATCGACTGGAAGCTCTCCGCGCGTTCCTCCAACGTCTACATCAAGACCTTCGAGGAAGAGCGCAACGTCGAGATCGTCGTCTTCCTCGACCTGAGCCACACGCTCCTCTACGGGTTCGAAGGCGTCTCGAAGCTCGGGGCCATCATCGAAGTCATCGCCCTCTTCTACATCCTCGCGGGCCAGACCCACGACCAGGTCCGGGTCGTCATCTGGTCGGAGAAGACCATCAACCTTCCGCCGAAGAAGGGCCGCAAGGGCCTGACCCTCTTCATCTCCGTGCTGGAGAAGCTGGGCCTCCTCGACAAGGACGGGAAGGTCGTCCTCCGGCAGGACGGGAAGCTAAACTCCCACTCGGAGGAATCGAAGATCGCCCAGATCAAGGCCTTCCTCGCGCGCCGGAAGGAAGTCATCTACCTCGGGGACCTGAGCCTCATCAAGAACCGCGAGGTCTGGGGGAAGCTCATCGATAAGAAGAACATGCACTGCTTCCGGATCTTCTCCCCGGTGGACAAGAACACGAAGCTCCCCTTCCTCTTCAAGGCCCGGAGCCCCGGAACGAACAAGGGCCTGGTCACGGACCTCAAGGGCCGGGACGACGAACCGCTCTTCGTGAAGGAACGGTTCCACGAGATCGGCGTGCACGAACGGTACCTGGAAAAACTAATCAAAGAGTTGGTGTGAGACGATACTTCCTTCTACTCCTATTCAGCTTCTCCTCCCTGGCCGCGGTCCAGATCGAGATCCGTTTCCCGAAAGCGGAGGTCAAGCAAGGGAGCACCGAGAAGGTCCGGCTCCGGCTCGATTCCCAGAGCATGCAGAGCCTGGCCAACCAGAAGCTCAAGGGCCTCACCCTCGGAGAGACGATCTACCTCTCGAGCGTCAAGGCCTTCAGCAAGAAGACCGGGGAAGACGTCTACGAGGCTGATGCCCGGGCGGTCTTCATCGCCGTTCCCCAGGGGGCGGAGCTCCTCGACCGGAGCCTCGGGCAGGAGATCCGGGTCTTCTGGAACGACGTCCGGGTGGTCGCGACGGAAGAGTCGCAGGGGTTGATCCTCGCCGACTTCACCGTCCCGAAGAGACTGGACTTCTCTCGCTGGATCCTGGGCCTCCTCCTCCTCGGTGTCCTCACCCTCGCGGGCTTCGTCGTCTTCCGGAAGCGGAAGAAGAAGAAAGAACTCAGAGACCGGAGGCGGAAGCTCCGGGCGGAGCTCCTGGGCGCCGCCACCTTCGAGGACACCGTGGCTCTGTGGAAAGACAAGACCAGGTACCACGACGAGTTCCCGCACATCCGCGGGGCCTTCG
>SXUH01000188.1 GCA_005791855.1 Bdellovibrionales bacterium | reverse complement strand
GCGGCGTGGAGGTCCCGTGGGCGTTGATGTAGCTGATCTCTTCTTTCCTGATCCCGGCGGTGGCGATGGCCTCGGCGATCGCCTGCTGGACCGCGGAGGCGTCGTCGCGGCCGTCGGTCAACCGGTAGGCGTCGCTGGTGCAGCCGTAGCCCTTGACCACGCCGAGGATCTTCGCTCCCCGCCTCGTCGCACTCTCGCGGGTCTCGAGCAGGAGGACGGCGGCGCCCTCTCCCCGCACGAAGCCGGAGCGGTCCTTGGAGAACGGCCTGCTGGCCCGGTGGGGTTCGACGTCGTCGGTGGTGAGGGCGCCGAGGAGGAAGAAGTTTAGGAAGTTACTCGGTTCGCAGCGGGCGTCCACGCCGCCGACGATGCACCTCTCCCATCTCCCGGTGCTGATGCCCTGGTAGGCCATGCCGATGGTCTGGTTCCCGCTGGCGCAGGCGCTGTTCACGCTGATCACGTTCTCCGCGGGGACGTCGGCGTACCCCTTGCTCTTCAGCACGGAGTTCAGAACGTCCAGGGAGGATTCGCAGCAGAAGCGGCGGTGGTCGTACTCGTCGGTGAGGCCGTGCTTCAGGACTTCGGTCACGAGCTCGAAGGAGACTCCGTCGGCGGTTCCGTAGACGATGGCGTCGACGGGGAGGTCCTTCGGGACGTCCCGCAGGAGCTGTTCGGTGGCGACCGCGGTCATGAGCCAGGATTTCAAGATGCCGTCCTTGTCGGCGCCCTTGAAGAAGTCCGACTCCGGGAGATCGGCTCTTCCGATCACGGCCCCGTAGGGCACGGGGAAGGTCTCGGAGACGAGGCTCCCCTTGATGCTCTTCACGCCGGACTCTCCGGCGAACATGCGTCTTTCGAATTCGTCGGGACTGTTCCCCAGGGGAGAGACGATCCCGTAGGCGGTGACTACGACGTCGTGTTTCATGCGGGGTTGGCCACGATGTACTGGATGAGGTCGTTCACGGTGACTTTCTTGAAGTCGGCCACGCCGCCGTTCTTGCTCTTCGCGAACTGGGCCACTTCCTTGAAGTCCAGCTCGATGCCGATGGAGTTCTCGAGCTCGGAGCTGATGTCGAGGAGGTCGATGCTCTCGAGGCCCAGGTCGTCCATGAGCTTGCTCTCCGGCTTCACCTGGAGGTTCTGGTTATTGAGCACGTCCCGGATGACTTTCTGGACGGTGGTTAGAAGTTCTGCTTGGTTTGACATTCCGATCTCCTTACGAGGTTTACTATTTGGTCACTGATTCCGAAGTAGGTCTTCTCATCGCTCGTGAGCCGCTCCTTCCAGTTGGTCCTGCGGGAACTCTTGGCGAGCACCAGGGCCGCGGTCCCCTCGGCGAGGGCGCGCGGCTCCCCCTTCGCGGTCCGGGCCACGACGAGGAAGTCGTCGAAGGCGTGGGCGGTGCAGACCAGGGCGAGCTTCACCCGGTCGTGCCAGAGGTCTTCCTCGGCCTGCTCGAGGGCCTGGACGGAGCCGACCTTCGAGTGGGTGTAGACGTTGAGGGTTCCCTGGATGCCGAGGAAGATCCCGAGCTGGGCCGGGACGAGGTTCGGGAGTTGCTTCAGGTACATCTTCGGGGAGCGGAGCTTGCGGTAGAGCTCGGCGAACTTGGCCTCTTCCCCGGCGATGATCTTCGCGGTGGTCGGGGCGTCGATGGGGCCGTTCTCCACCGCGCAGTAGATCCCCACGCCGAAGGGAGACTCGGCGAGGTAGGGGTCGATCACGGCCTTGGCGTCCATGCAGAGGTTCGAGAGGAGGAGCGACGCCCGGCTCATGGACCGGAACGCCTTGGGGTCCGGGATGGTGAGCTCGGAGTTCTCCACGGCGATCCGCCGGACGTTCTTCACGGTCTTCCCGAAGGTCTCGTCCTGGAGGTCGGAAGCCTCTGCCGAGAGGTCCGGGATGTTCACTTTCTGCCACTTGATTTCGCTCATGCCTTGTTCTTACCTTTTTGCGCTTCGAGGAACTCCCGGGTGACGGCGTCGAAGTCCTCCGAGGCGAGCTTCTCCCGTGGCACGTGGCCAAAGAGGATGCTCGCGGCCGTGACCTTCACGGCGTTCACTTCGATCACTCCCTCGGCCATGGAGTAGGCCTTGGCGACCTTGCTGACGGTGACCTTGATCACGCACCGGTCTTCGGGGCCCACGTTGTGGTAGAACTTCGCCGACTTCACGGTTCCGAGCACGGGGAGCACGTCCCGGTTCGCCATGGCGATGCACTTCCCCGCCAGCTGGGCCATCATCTCGATCTGGAGGACCCCCGGGACGATGGGCATGCCCGGGAAGTGGTCCTGGAAGAACTCCTCGGACATCGGAAACGTCTTCACTCCGACGGCAGTTTTTCCCGGATCACATTCAAGAATCTGATCTAAAAGTCTCCAGCGCAAATCGACCCCAAATAAATTTGTTATGTAGAGTCGATTATAGCGGAGTCGAGGTTTTTTAATACTCTTTTTTAATTCCCGCCCTTGCCGCCGGTGCTAACCCGCTTAATGGGATTCCTCAGGTGAGTAATGGAGCTTCCCGCTTTCTGCGCGTCGATGGCCTCCAGCGCCCGCTCGTACCCGAGGGTCCACTGCTTCTGCATGTCCTTCTGGAACGACTTGAGCTCCTTCGGGATTCCGTTCTTGAGGAAGATAAGTAAGTTTGGTTTAGGGTCGAAGGAGTGCTTGTCCATCCCGAAGAGGTCCACCCACTTCACGCGGGGGTTCTGGATTTTTTTGTAGACCAATTCGGACTGGTTATAGCCGAAGGTCACGCCGATCGCCACGTCGCCGTAGCCTTCGTAGAGGCCCGTCGGGTAGTTCGAGATCACGTCGTCCGCCAGCGACTCGGCGAGCTCCAGAGGGAAAAGGTCAACTGCTCCGGTGAAGTAGTAGTCGTTCCCGACCTTCCCCGGGTTGGTGAGGAACGGGTCCGAGACCGACGCCCGGGAAGCCACCTCGGTGGAGACGTCCGTGCGGGTCTCGGTGCGGGCTTCGACGAGGCTCCGCGGGAACTGCTTGGAGACCGAGGACTGGTAGTCCCCGATGGCGAGGGCCGTGTCCGGATCGGTGAAGAAGACCTGGGTGAAGGCCTTCGGCGAGGTCCGCGGCAGTCCGACGGCTTCCGGGCCGAAGTGCGACCGCGCGGAGACCATGATGATCCGCGGGCCCGTCGGCCCGTCGTTGAACTCGCTCACCGGCAGGTACTTCGGCGCCTCGTCCGGGATGTGCAGGATGGTGTTCGAGAAGATGTTCGGCATGTAGAGGAAGTCGGAGTTGTTCTCGAAGTGCTTCTTCAGCGAGAGGAGGCTCTTGGTCTCGACCTTCGCCTGCCGGAGGAGCTGGTGGTACTCGGAGGACTTGGCGTACTCGAGGGCGAGCTTGTCGTCCTGGAAGGCGTTGTAGATGGCCGCCGACAGCGAGGAGCCGCAGGTGGTGATGATCACGTCCGGCACCCAGCCCTTCTGCTTGAGGCCCGCGATCACTCCCAGGGCCACCCCCGGAGAGATCCCGAGGCCCCCGATGACCCGCGCGCGCTTGAACTTCTTCTCCTGCGCCCAGGAAGCGTTG
>SXUH01000187.1 GCA_005791855.1 Bdellovibrionales bacterium | reverse complement strand
CTCGCCTCCGAGCTCCCGAAGATCACCCGGCGGGTGCTCAAGAAAGAAGGCCTGGACGAGCTCTTCGCCTTCCAGGAAGATTTCCTCGCACCCTTCGGGGTCCGGCTGACCAAGCAACCCGTGGTGGGAGGATCCGTGCAGGGGAACAAGTGGGCCGGGGAGAAGTGGCTCACCCTCTACTTCGCGCAGCTCTTCTCCCCGGCGGGCCTGTTCCTCGATCTGCGCTCGCAGAATTTTTCCGTGGAGAACCCGGACTTCACCTGGCACCCCACGGGCTTCTGGACGAAGTTCGGCGAGGAGTTCCGGCAGGGGTTGCTCAAGGTCTACGAGGGGTTCTACCTGGAGGACGACCGGACCTACTTCGAGGGCCTGGCGAGCATCGGCCTCACGTCTGCGGCCTGGCCAGAGGAGGATGTCCGGAAGCTCGGGGACCTGTTCAAGGGGCAGTTCGGTTCCGCGCTCCACGAGGAGATGCACTTCGACCTCGAGCACTTCAAGCAGTCGATCTTCAAGACCTCGGACTTCCTCCTGCAGAAGAAGGTGAAGATCTCGAAGGACTTCCTCTACCTCGGGATCTACCTCGTGACCCTCTACTCGAGTCTCGAGGAGACGCGGGAGAAGCTACCGGCGCGGGAGATCTACCTGCGGGTGCGGAGCGCTTACTCGCACTCGTAGCGCTCGACCGCGTAGGCGAACTTCCCGTCGTGCCGCTGGAAGTGGCCGCAGTACATCTCTCCGTGGACCTTGTACCATTTCTTGAAGGTCCGGATGGTCCGCTTGCAGTGGCCCAGGGAGACGGTTCGGAAGTAGGCTTCGGCCGGGCCCGTGGAGTACTCCCCGCAGTAGTGCTGAGGACCGTTGTGGAAGTACTTGAAGGTCGACCCGAGCTCGGAGACGCAGCGGTCGATCTCGACGGCGCGGATGAAGTCCCCGCCGCTGGAGGTGAAGAGCCCGCAGTAAGCTCGGCTGTGGACCGAGTACCACTTGACGTAGGACCCCTGCTCTTCTTCACTGCTGGCGAAGCTTGTGGCCGAGGCGACGAGGGCGAAGAGGAGGATGAGGGCTTTCATTGGGAATCCTTTTGAGATGGGGTTTCGGCGATGATCTCAGAACCCGGATGGATTTGAAGGGGGGTGGGTAAAGGTTACAGGTGGGTGGGGCCGGAGGGGATGCGCATTCGGCCCTTTGGCGCCCTACTTCGACTTCAGAGCGATCACGTGGTCCGCGATCTCATCCTTGTGGGTCACGTGCAGGAGGTGGGTCGAACCGGGGACTTCGACGAGCTGGATCGACTTCATCCCCTTCAGGACCTGGTGGCCGGGGGTGCTGATGCCGCTCATCTTCTCGGCGTGCAGGACCACGATCCTCTTCCCGGCAGCGGTGAGGGTCCCGTCGACGGCGGCGTAGCGGTCGACCTGGTCGTCGAGGGTCTGGCGCTTCAGGAGGGCCTCGAAGTTCTTCATCCCGGTCTTCCAGACCGCGGGGGGCTTCTTCTCCGGGTAGGCGATCTGGGTCTGGATGAGGATGCGGAGGTTCTTGTCGGGGATGAGGTCCTGGAGGGACCGCTTGATCTCGGTCCACGGGAGGTTCAGGTCGGTGTGGTCGACGATGCCCTCGATGACCTTGAAGAGCTCGGAGTCGCCGAAGGGCGAGAGACCGACGTCGGTGATCACGCCGCCGGCGAAGAGCTCGGGGAAGCGGAGGGCGAAGTCGTAGACGACCTTCCCGCCGAGGCTCACGCCGAGGAAGAAGTAGCGCTGGTCTCGGTAGCTCCGGAGGAGCTCGTCCCGGAGGGTCACGGCGGTGGTGTCGAAGGAGATCTCGAGCATGGTGGCGGTGCTGAGGTTGAGCCCCTCCTGCTCTCTGCGCTCGGCGTTCGGGTCCACGATGAGGATCCGGAAGTGGTCCCTAAGGCCCACGATGATGTCTCGGAAATCCTCGGGGCCGCCGATGAGGCCCGGCAGGCAGACGAGGATGGGTCCGTGGGAGAGGCCATGGGTGACGAAGTTCATGTTAAAATTCTCGCCGATGGGGCCCGAGGTCCGCAACTGTTTTCGGCAGGGAATAGCCGCGGGGAGATTCCTGCGGCGGCTTCCGGAGCTCCTCGACCAGCACGCCGAGGGAAAACAGGATGAGCTTCAGGGAGATCACCGTCCCCTCGAAGACGCTCTGGGACCCGAGGCGCTCGTTCAAGAGGAAGCGGTCGATGTGCTTCCAGTCGAGCCACGGGGTGTGTTCCCGGGCCACGTCCAGGTAGTGCTTCATGCCCTCGCGGGCTTCCTTGAGGTAGAGGTACTTCATGGGCGCGAAGAAGGGCTGCTTGTGGTGGTTGCGGATCTCCCCGGGCAGGTACTTGGCCGCGATCTCCCGCAGGGCCCACTTCTCCCGCAGGCCGTAGATGAGGAAGCGCTCCGGGATCTGGCCCACCACGCGGCAGAGCTGGGAGTCCAGGAACGGCGTGCGGCCCTCGAGCGAGTGGGACATCTCCTGCCGGTCGCCGACGTTGGCGAGGATGTACTGGAGGAGGTCGGTGCGCATGGAGGCCCAGGAGTTCAGGTCCCAGGTGGTCTTCTCCACCCCCCGGGGGTACTCCTCGGCGAGGATGGTCTGGAGGTTGGTGCAGGCGGCGCTGAGGTAGAAGTCGAGCTCCGAGCCGGTGAGGTACTTGAACATCCGGTGCTTCAGGGTCCGCGCGAACACCGACGGCACGTGGCCCTCGAAGTAGGCCCCGATGAGCTCGTCGTTGAAGCTCGACTTCCCGTCGAGGTGGCCCATGTTGATCTGCTTCTGCGTGTGCGAGTAGCGCTCCACCAGGCTCTTCGAGAGCTTCGGGTGGCGCCCGAGGAAGGCCTTGAGCTTCTGGATCCGCAGGTACGAGTACCCGCCGAGCCACTCGTCCGCCCCTTCTCCGGAGAGCACCACCTTCACGGACTTCGCGGCGTGGGCGGAGAGGAGGTTCTTCGCGGCCCCGTGGGGATTGGTCACGGGGTTCTCGAAGGCCACGATGGACTTGATGAGGCTCGGGAAGAAGTTCTTCCCGGTCAGGGTGACCACCGAGTGCTTGACGCCGAGGTGCCGGGCGATGGCCTGGGCCCGCTGGCTCTCGTCGAGGTCCCGGTCGGAGAAGCCCACGGTGAAGGCCTCGGGCCTCGCTCCCAGCTCCACGGCCATGGCGGTGACCAGGGCGCTGTCGATCCCGCCGCTCAGGTAGCAGCCCACGTCAACGTCGGCGACGAGCCGGCGGCGGACGGACTTCAGGAGCTCGGACTCCAGAAGCTCCAGGGACGCTTCCTTGGAAAGCGTCCGCTGCCGGAAGAGCGGGAGCTCCTGGAAGAGCTCGAAGCCGAGCGCTCCGGTGACGAGGTCGAGGGTGTAGACCCGGCCCGGGAGCACGTGGAAGACGTTCTCCAGCGACGTCCCCGGCGGGATCATCATCCGGCCGATGAAGGACTTGATGTAGTCCTCGCTGAGGACCGGCTTCTGGGTGGAAATGGCCTTGACCTCGCTCGAGAGGGTGAAGGACTCCGGGGTCTGGCTGAAGAAGAGCGGCTTCACCCCGTGCGGGTCGCGGCCGAAGTGGAGCTTCTTCCCCTTCCGGTCGTAGAAGACGAAGGCGAACTCCCCCGAGAGGTGGGAGAAGGCCCGCGCACCTTCCTCGGCGTAGAGGTTCAGCAGGACCTCACTGTCACTCTTCGTTGCGAAGGTGAGGCCCCTGGCGATGAGGCCCCGCCGGAGCGGCTCGTAGTCGTAGAGCTCGCCGTTGACGATCCCGATGAGGTCGGTCAGGGAGGTGGGAGAAGACCGCAGGGGCTGGGCCCCGCCCTCGAGGTCGATGATGGAGAGGCGGGTGTGGAGCAGGGCCGTGCGGTGGTCCAGGTACCAGCCGTAGCCGTCCGGGCCCCGGTGGCTCAGGAGTGCCACCGGTGCGACCAGCTCCTCCGGAGTCATCTGCCTTGTGAAATTCACCTTCGCCCAGATACCGCACATTGGATGAGTCCTAGCTGATGAGGGTTTTCCCGCCGTCGATGGCGATGGTCTGGCCGATGATCTGGCTGCCCAGATCGGAGCAGAGGAAGTCCACGAGTCCCGCCACGTCTTCGGGGGTCGTGAGCCGGCCGCTCGGAGTGGCGTCGATGGATTTCTTCGTGCGATTGTCCTTGTCCGGGAAGGCCTCCACGGCGTCGGTGAGGACGAGCCCCGGGCAGACGAGGTTCACGGCGATCCCCTTCGGCGCCCACTCGTGGGCGTAGTGCCGGAAGAGGGACTCGAGGGCGCCCTTGCTGCTTCCGACGGCGGCGTAGTACGGGATCACCCGGGTCCCGCCGGAGGAGGTGATCCCGATCACCCGGGAGTTCCTCGGCATGAGGGGGACGAGTTCCTGCAGGAGCTGGTGGATGGCGAAGACGTTGATGTCGAAGGTCCACCGGAGGTGCTTCAGGGTGAGGTCGATGGCTTCCTTGTGCACACCACTGGCCGCGCAGTGGACGACGAAGTCGACCTTGGGCGCCTGGGCCTTGATCTCCCCCACCGTTTCCTTGAACTTCTCCGGATGGGTGAGGTCGCCGCGGATGGTGATGATCTTCGAGCCGTCCTTCTGGGCCAGGGCCGTGAGCTCGTCGGCCGACTGCCGGTCCCGGCCGTAGAGGGCGAAGACCTGTGCCCCGTTCTTCGCGAGGTCGAGGCTGATCGCCCGGCCGATCCCGCGGGTTCCGCCGGTGACGACGGCGACCTTTCCAGAGTATTTTTTCATGCGTGCGTATCACCCAGCGAGCGGCCACCG
>SXUH01000186.1 GCA_005791855.1 Bdellovibrionales bacterium | reverse complement strand
TCCCGATCCCCTTGCGCAGGTGACCTTGTACAGGCCGATTGCTCGGTAGGTCGACGCGGGAGAAGGCTTCAACGAAAGTTCCAGGTTCTCCGCGGGAAGATCCAGCATGAGCTGCCAGTAGAGACCTTTCTCATCCTTCCTCTCCGTTAATCGGAAACTCTGCTTCGCCGGAGAGACCTCCTGCCCGTCCTGAATGATGGTGAGGGAGTCGAGCAAGTCTCGCATCACCGGTAGCGCGGGGTTCTCCGCCGTGACCTTGCGTCGGTGCTGGACGCACGGGATGGACGCGACGGAAAAGAATCCGGATCCTCCGCGTGGAACGAGCTGCCGGACCTTCGTCTCCGTCTCGAGGAAGGTCAGGGTCTTCATCGTCGGCCTGATGGTGAAGAAGGCCCTGGCCCTTAGATTTTTCTTGAGCCGGAGGGTCCCGCTCGGAGTCCCGTTGGCGCGAGAGATCTTCCCGGTCGACGCGGAGAGGGACTTCTCGAACGCGGCCGAGAGGTCGGAGAGGGTCGCCTGGACGAGCACCACGTCCGAGTCGATCTTCCGGATCCACCACTGCTTCACCGGACTCAGTCCCTTCGTGAAGAAGAGGTCCTCGAGCTCGATGTCCCTCGGACTCGGGACCTTGAGGGCCCGGAGGAGCTTCTCGAGGGAGAGCCTCCTCGAGACGTAGTAGACCCTAGCTTCCCTCTCCGACTTGACGAAGACCCGGTAGGTCTGGGCCTTGATCGATTCCTGGACGGCCCCCCGGGACTTGTCCGTGTGGGCCACCTCCAAGGTCGACTTCCCGGAGAAGAGGTCCTGCAGGTCCTCCCGGGAGAGGTCCAGGCTCATGTTCTCCGTCAGCGGCGCGAGGTAGTCCGCGACGAGGCCCCGTCGGATGAGGAGCTCGTAGCTGCTCTCCTCCCTGAGCTTCAAGGTAAGGTTGAGCGAGTACCTCTCCTGGGTGAGGCCCCCGGGGATCGACGTCTCCTTCATGCGGAGGCGGGACCACTCGGTGAAGTACTCCTCTCCTCGGCGCCGCGAGGTCGGATCGACCAGCAGCGCGGTGACGTGCTCGCCGAGGTTTTCCTTGTTCGTCACCGGGACCTCGTGGAACTTCTGATCGAAGAAGCGGAGCTGGCCCTCGATGGGAGGGACCGGGTCGACCTCCGCGAGGTACTTCGAGAGCTCGGTGTGCTCGTAGGCGTTCCGGGTCTGGTCCCCGTCCTCGTCCAGAAGATCCTGCGGCGGCGGAGTGATGGCCTTCCCGCAGGAGCCGAGGAGGAGGAGGGTGAGGAAGTGAGTTTTCATACGGACCTCCCGGTGACGATCTGTCTCATGAGCGCCTGGACCTCGCCGACGCCCCAGAAGACGACCTTCCGCTCCTTGAGCGGGATGGACGCCTGGGCCTTCTTGTGCGCGTCCCCGAGGAAGGACTCGAGGTTCGAGAGCATGGCGAGGAAGATCTTCTCGTCCCGGGTGTCGAGGGCGATCTTCTGGAAGCGGAACACCCGGTTTGATTCCTGCTCGAGGACCGCTTCGATGAGCTCCAGCGACTCGGCCCGGCGGGCGTCGACGCCGTTGATCTCCTCCATCATCAGTGGGGAGATGGCCTCGCTGACCTTGTACCTCCCGTTTTCCGACCGGAGGATCCCCCGGATGATGAGGGCCTGGAGGAGGTTGAAGCAGACGTTCTCGTGGAGGCCCGTCTGCAGCTGGATCGTTTCGTAGTTCAGGGCCTGGCGGCCCAGGCACTCGAGGATGTTCCTCTCGAGCGAAGAGAGACCTTTCATGTTTTACTCCTTAGGCGATGTGGCTGTCTTGTTGGTGGGCGCGGATGTACAGGCGGCCGAAGGACCGGTTCGAGACCTTCCGCTGGACGTACTCGGCGATCTTCGCGAGCTCCTCGTTGGTGAGGATGGCGGAGGCTTCCTCGATGACGTCGGTCATCCGGGCGAAGCTCGGATTCTCCGCGACCTTCAGGCGGATGACCCGCTCGAAGGCCTCGAGCTCGGCGACCTTCATGTTCTTGCCGCTCAGGAGGCGGAAGACCCGGGTGATCTGGATTCCGGTCCGGCCCGATACTTCTCGTAGGGTATCATCCGGGAAAAACTGGCGATAGCGCTGGATCGTCTTCTGCTGTAAAGACATGGTTGGCTCCTTTTGTTTTAGAGATGCCAACCGCAAAGCAAAGCGCGTGCCAGATCAGAACTGGAGCTGGTGCTCCTGGAGGATGCGGTAGAAGGCGGAGCTCGAGATCCTCAGGTCCTTGATGCTCGCGGTGACCTTCCCGTTGTTGCGCTTGAGGGCCGCCGAGACGGCGTCCTTCTCGAGCCGGGAGATGAGGGAGTTGAGGCCGAACTCGAAGACGTGGTCTTCCCACGCGAGCGTCGCGGGGCCCGCCGCCTCCCCCGTCCGGAGCAGGGCCACGGCCTTCAGGTCCACGATCCCCGTCGTGTCCTGCGAGAAGCGCTCGCAGGTCTTCTTGAGCTCGCGGATGTTCCCGGTCCAGGGGAGCTTCCGCAAGACCTCCAGGGCCTCGGGCTTCACCACGAACCGCCGCGGGGAGGTCTTCTGGTAGTGCTTGATGAGGAGCTCGATGTCCCCGGGCCTCTCGCGCAGGGGCTTCAGGTGGAACTGGAAGCCGCTGATCCGGTGGAAGAGGTCTTCCCGGAACTCCCGCCGCGCGATCTTCTCCCGGAGGTCTTCGCAGGTGGCGGTCACGAGCGTGAAGTCCGCTCGCTGCGGGGTGGTCGAGCCCACGGGGTAGAAGGTCTTCTCGTCGAGGGCCTTCAGGAGCTTCTGCTGCATCGAGAGCGGCATGGTGGCGACCTCGTCGAGGAAGAGGGTCCCGCCGCACGCGAGCTTGAGCTTCCCGTCCTTCCGCTGGTCCGCGCCGGTGAAGGCTCCCTTCTCGTGGCCG
>SXUH01000185.1 GCA_005791855.1 Bdellovibrionales bacterium | reverse complement strand
GAGGTCGAGCAGCGGGGCGAGCTCCACGTGAAGTTCACCACCCTGGACTCCGAGGGCAAGCCCATCGAGGTCATCCGGAAGGTCGACACCACCCAGCGGGTCTCCAACACCGGTGGCTTCGTGACCAAGCGGTACGTGATCAAGCAGAAGATCAAGCTCGGAACCATCGAGCGCGAAGTCCTGATCAACCTCAACGACCGGACCCGCATGGAGTACAAGTTCCTCATCGGCCGCAACGTCCTCCTCGGCCGGTTCGTGGTGGACGTGGCCCGCTCCCACGTGCTAGGTGATTAACGCATGAAGAAGCTCACCGTCCTCATCACCGTCCTCCTCCTCGTCACCCCCCTGGGGATCCTCTACTACAAGGCCCAGGTGCTGAACCTCTCGCTCCTGCCGCAGATGGTGGACGACGTCTGGAACTTCCACCTCTCGGTGAGGCCGAAGGGGGAGCACACCTCCTTCTCGTTCCCGATCCCGAAGTCGGGCCCGGGGATCCGGGTCTCCGACGAGAAGATCCGGCGGAAGGACCTCGAGGTCTTCATCGACGCGAGCTCGGACTCGAACCTCGCCACCTGGTCGTCCCGGGAGGTCCTCCGGACCCGCGTGACCTACACCGCGCGGGTGGACCTCAAGCCGCTGTCGTACAAGAAGATCCCCAAGGACTTCACGAAGACCTACCCGAAGGGGCTCCAGAGGTACCTGAAGGAGCCGAAGCTCCTCCCGGAGGACGACGAGGCCATCGCCAACCTCGAGCGCGCGATCCTCGAGGGCAACGAGGACAAGACGTCGCTCGCCCGGAAGATCTTCTACTACGTCGAGGAGGAGATCCAGCGGAACACCAGCGTGAAGACCATCCACCAGACCCTCAACACCGGGAAGGGCTCCCCGCTGGTCAAGGCCCGGCTCTTCAACGTCATGGCCCGGCGGCAGGAGATCCCGTCCCGGATCGTGGTGATGATCCGCATGCCCGACCTGAAGCAGCAGCAGGAGGGGACGAACAAGCTCCGCTTCACCTTCGCCAACGAGGTCTTCCTCAACAACAAGTGGATCCCC
Source organism: Bdellovibrionales bacterium (assembly GCA_005791855.1). Taxonomy (GTDB): domain Bacteria; phylum Bdellovibrionota; class Bacteriovoracia; order Bacteriovoracales; family Bacteriovoracaceae; genus Peredibacter. The sequence continues at coordinate 5,597 of SXUH01000185.1, read as the reverse complement.
GTGGACACGAACCGGGGCTTCTTCGGCGAGAGGCCCGACGACTTCATGATCGTCCACCGGAACTTCGAGGACGTGGAGAAGCTCATCTCCAAGAAGAACGTCTCCTACATCATCCAGGCCGAGCGGTCCCGGATCAACAAGTACAACAAGGCCGAGTTCAAGAAGGAAGTGGTGCGCACGGACTCGCTCTTCTCCAAGTTCAGCCTCTACCGCCTGCCGCTGCCGCTGCAGACGATGTTCACGACCATCCTCCTCATCCCCATCGGGACGCTGGTCCTCTCGCTCGCCCGGAACCTCATCGGGATCCCGACCTTCGGGATCTTCACCCCCGTCCTCCTGACCCTGTTCTTCAAGGAGACCTCCTTCGGCTTCGGGATGCTCTTCTTCTTCGTCGTCGTCCTGGTGGGGATCGGCGAGCGCTACGTCCTGGACAAGTTCTACCTCCTGGCGGTGCCGCGGCTCTCGATCATCCTCACGCTGGTGATCATGCTCATGATCGGGTACTCCTTCGTGAGCAGCGACCTGGACTTCATGTTCCAGAAGCACCTGGCCTTCTTCCCCATCGTCATCGTCACCACCAACATCGAACGGCTCTCCATCATGATCGCGGAGGAGGGGATCGTGAACACGCTCAAGACCCTCCTCGGGACCCTCATCATCGCCGTCCTCGGGTACTCGCTCTACTCGATCCCGGCGCTGGAGATGTTCATGTTCACCAACCCGGAGCTCCTCCTCACGGTGATCGGGCTCCTCATCCTCATCGGGAAGTACAAGGGCTACCGGCTCTCGGAGTTCCTGCGCTTCCGGGACCTCGTGCGGCAGAAGAAAAAGCAGGAGTCGGGCTTCGATGATCTTCCATGAGCTCAAGCGCCTCGGCATCCTCGGGATCAACAACCGGGTGGGCCGCTACATCCTCCGGCACAACAAGCGGGCGAACTACCCGCTGGTGGACAACAAGGTCCTCACCGCCAAGCGCGCCCTCGCCTGGGGCATCCCCACGCCGGAGAACTACCTCGTCGTCGAGAACTACGGGTCCCTGAAGCACCTTCAGCGGAAGCTCGAGGGCTACAGCTCCTTCGTCATCAAGCCCGCCAACGGCTCGCAGGGCAACGGGATCATCGTCATCAAGGAAGTCCTCAAGGAGGAGGTGGCCGGGGAGACGCGGATCCTCTGCCGCCGCTCCAACGACAAGCTCATGGAGCTCGACGAGGTCAAGCACCACATCTCCGGCATCCTCTCGGGCCTCTACTCGCTCTCGGGCCAGAGCGACGCGGCCATCATCCAGGCCAAGATCGACATGCACCCGATCTTCAACGACTACTCCTTCGGCGGGATCCCGGACATCCGGGTGATCGTCTTCGAGGGCTACCCGGTGATGAGCATGGTCCGGCTCCCGACCAAGTCCTCCGACGGGAAGGCCAACCTCCACCAGGGTGCCATCGGCGCGGGCCTCTGCCTCGCCACGGGAGCGACCAACAACGCCGTGATCCGGAACCAGGTGATCACCTCCCATCCGGACACGGGCCACCTCATCTCCGGGCTGAGGCTTCCGCACTGGAAGGAGATCCTGGAGCTCGCGGCCCGCTGCTACGACATGGTGGAGCTCGGGTACCTGGGGGCGGACATCGTCCTCACTCCGGACCACGGTCCCATCCTCCTCGAGCTCAACGCGAGGCCAGGGCTGGCCATCCAGATCGCGAACCTCTCGGGCCTGGTCCCGCGTCTGGAGAAGATCCGGACGGAGGCACCGAAGGGTCTCCTGGCGACGGAGCGAGCGGCGTACTCGATGCGGAACTTCTAGAGAGAATCGATCACGGAGAAGAACTCCGGCACCGTCTGCGAGAGGATGAGCTTCCGCCTGATGGCCTCGCCCCCGTCCGCGCCCTCGAGCATGAAGCGGGACACGGACTTGCTCTGCTTCAGGAGCCCCCGCATGGAGATGTTCTCCGTCTCGAGGAGGGCCCGGTAGTCCTGGAAGAAGGCCTTGATCCGCTTGAAGGTCGCCGAGCCGTCGCGGTCGAAGAAGCCGCGCCGGTAGTCCTGGGCCATCCACGGCGCCTTGAGCGCACCCCGGGCCGCCATCACGGCGTGGCAGCCGGTCTCCCGGAGCATGCGATCGATGTCGGCGGTCTCCCACACGTCGCCGTTGCCGATGACGGGGACCTTCGAGAGCTCCACCGCTCGCCGGATGAAGCTCCAGTCCGCCGGCTCCTTGTACATCTGCGCCTGGGTTCGCCCGTGGACGGTGATGGCCTCCACCCCCACGTCGTTCAGCATGCGGATGCTCTCTTCGAAGTTCGTCGTGTCCTTGTAGCCCACGCGGATCTTGGCCGTGAGCCGTCCCCGGTAGTTGCTCCGGACCTCCGCGAGGAGTGCGCCGAGCTTCGGGATGTCGGTGAGGAGGAAGGAGCCGCCGCCGTTCCTGCACACGGTGGGAGACGGGCAGCCGATGTTCACGTCGAGCCACGGGATCTCGAGCTCGTCCACCTGCCGGACCATCTCCGCCGTGAAGGCGCGGTGGGAGGTGAGGATCTGGTACATGGTCTTCTCCTGCACCCAGGGGAGCTCGAAGAGCTCCTTCCCGAAGTGGCGCACCAGGTGCTTGGCGGGATACCTCCCCGCCGACGGAACCCGTAAGAAGTCGCAGGCGAGGTAGTCCCACTCGGGGAAGAGCTTCAGGATCGTCTTCCGGAAGGCCTCGTCGGTGATGCCCTCCATGGGAGCGAAGAAGAGAGAACCGTAGGGGATGGGAGCGAGCTTCCTCATGCCCAGTCCTTTTCTCTGTAGAGGCCGGCGGCCAGGATGAAGAGGAGGAGAACCATCTTCAAGGTGTCGAGGGAAATGTAGAGCTTGTGGTAAACCTGATGCTCCTGCTGTACATCGGAGATTCCGGAAACACCGACCCGGCCCGCGGCTTCGGCGGCCTTCCAGAGGTCGGTGAGGTGGGTGAGCTTCGGCGTGAGGTAGGAGAAGTACACCAGGACGATGACCCAGCCGAGGATGGCCGCGGTCGCGAGGGGCCAGCTCTTCCTCTGGCTCCGGAGCAAGAGGAGGAGGGTCAGCACCAGCGCCGAGGAGGCGACGAGCTCGAGGCCATTGAGCTTCGAGAAGACGGCGATGCCGAGGTCTCCGGCCTCGAAGAAGTTTCCGACGGTGCGGAAGACGGTGGGGATGATGAAGAAATCCACCAGTACCGACCAGCCCAGCCAGGTCGCGGCGAGCAGGAGGGCGAAGGTGTAGAGTGATCGACGGTTGGCCATGGGCGAAGGGTATACCAGGTTAGGAGAAGATGGTCACCACGAGACTTCTCGGCGTGGCCGCCGCCCTGAATTCGCAAAGATAAATCCCCTGCCAGGTTCCGAGGTTGAGCTTCCCGTCGGTGATCGGAATGCTCACCGTACTTCCGGTGAGGATGGACTTCACGTGCGCGGGCATGTCGTCCGGACCTTCGACGGTGTGCTGGTAGAACTTCTGGTTCTCGGGGGCCAGCACGTCGAAGCTTTTGTCGAGGTCCGCTCGCACCGTCGGGTCGGCGTTCTCATTGATCGCAAGTCCGGCGGAGGTGTGCTTGATGAAGACCTGGAGGATCCCGGTCTTGGGCAGAGAGAGACCCTTCAGGACTTCGGAGGTAATGAGATGGAAACCTTTAGTTTTTGCGCTCAACGTTAAGAACTTCTGCTCGATCACTTCATAGCTCCCTTAGATGCATCTCAATTTTAGATGGGACCGATATCCAACCTCTCCTTCCCAGATGGAGTCATTTCCTCTACAACCGTCCGACTCAATTGAAGGAGACCGCATGAAAATCTTTTTTGGATTCGTCCTGTTGCTATCGATTCTATCGGCAAACAGCTGGGCTGTTAAGCTCTCAGATTACAGACCGTTTCAATTCGAAGTCCTCTTCACCAATCCGGTTTGTCAGAAATACAATTACAGCGGCGTCATCACCACCAACGCCGGCGCCACGGTGGCCTCCAAGCCTCCGGGGGTCTACTGCAAGCCCTCCGACGAAGCCGCCTCGGTCTCCCGTCGGCACGCTCCCCAGTACCGCCTCGTCGAGTGGATCCTGGATCCGAACACCAAGGAACTCTACCTCGCGTACCTGAGCTTCAGCTCGAAGAACATCGCCGGTGCTCTCTGCTCCGCCCTCAAGCGGGGAGTGAAGCTCACCATGGTCCTCGACGGCGGAGAGGGCCCGGAGGTGCACGTGAACAAGGACGCCGAAGCCCTCAAGGCCTGCGCCGTTTCGGCGGGGCAGATGTCCCTGACCTACCGGGGAAGCACCGGGGGCCTCGGCTACGCCCACAACAAGATCCTGCTCGTGAACCCGAACGACCCGGCCGTGAGCCGAGTGGTGTTCTCCTCGGGGAACATGACCTCCGGGACGAGCATCAACCACGAGAACTGGAACTTCGTCACCACGTCCTCCCAGTCCTTCTTCGCCCAGGTCCACCGCTGCGCCGTCCTCGGCATGGTCCACGCCGGTGACAAGCGGGCGAACTTCACGGCCTACCTCAACCAGTGCCGCTCGCAGATCAAGAACCCGCCGGAGACCGACGTCACCGTCTTCTTCTCTCCCGTCGACGGGAAGGCCGCCCTGACCGCGGTCTCCGAAGCCACCCACCACGCCCTCGCGGTGGAGGGGATGTCCCACCGGTTCAGCGGGGTCATCGCCGAGCTCTTCGCGCACCACCTGGCCCGGGGCAAGAAGATCCGCTTCCTCTTCGACGACGACATGTACTGGTCCGCGCTCCTGAAGAAGGACATTGGCCGCAACCAGCGCTTCGAAGCCTTCAAGATCTACAACGAGCTCATCACCAAGGGGATGGAGACGCGCTTCCTCCAGACCAACCAGAACGTCTTCCAGCTCCAGCACAATAAGTTCCTGATCTTCTACTTCCAGAACGGCGCCGCGGTCTTCAACGGCGCGGGGAACATGACCACGGCGGCGTTCACCAAGAACTTCGAAAACTTCTACCTGATCACCATCCCGGGAGTGGTCGAAGGGTACCGAAGGCAGTACGACCTCTACTACAACCACATGGCGACGAAGGCCCTTGACATGCCTCGGGACTACGTCCTTCCGTAAGCACCCACACCCCTAAGGAGAAAACATGAAACTTCTACTCTGCACTCTCGTCACTCTCTTCACCGTCCAGGCGTTCGCCGCGGACCTCAGCTGCGTCACCTTCAAGGACTCGAACGACGGCTACACCCCGCCGAAGGTCGCCGTCTACGGGAAGGTCGCCGGAAGCTACAAGGTCGGCGTCTCCGAGCTCCAGGGCCTCGAGGTCCTCGTCATCAAGTCCGCCGCCGGCACGAAGGTCATGCAGAACGTCCCGCGGGACTACAGCTACCGTCCGCGGACCTTCCAGAACCGAGTACGGATCAACTTCCCGGCCATCGTGCTCTCAAACGCCGACTTCGACGGCGTCCTCCACAGCGTGATCCTCCCGAAGGTCCTCGATCGCTCGACGGCCGTGAGGCGGAACGACCAGCTCGAGTTCTACGGCAGCCGCGCGAGCAGCACCGACAGCTACCACGACGGGAGCAGCGCGTACTTCAAGCTCCCGTGCGTGCTTAAGTAGCCCTCCTCG